>JAUUZB010000402.1 GCA_030590185.1 Deltaproteobacteria bacterium | reverse complement strand
GCTCGCGTCCCAGGACCCGCCACTCGGTCTCGCCCACCTTGCCGTGCTCGGGATCGTAAATCTGATGCGGTCGGTTGTCCGGGTCGAGCCGGAAGGCCAGCCGGATGGTGCCGGCCTCTCCGGCGAGAGTGCCCGCGAGCAGCGCCACGTAGGTCTTCGCCACTTCGCGGGCCTCGAACTGCTCCGACAGGATGCGTTGCACGTCGGGCGTCAGCGGCACGACCATCAGGCCGGAGGTGTCCATGTCGAGGCGGTGAGCGATCAGCGATCCGCGCGCTTCAGCGTATGCCTCGCGGATGCGGGACACTACGCAATCCTGAGCGTGGGGTCCCCGACCGGGGACCGCCAACAGACCGGGCGGTTTGTTCACGACGACGAAGGAGCCCGGTTCAACGTGAAGGACCGGGAGCTCAACGTGACGCAGATCTGGCGGCCTAAACTCGCTCATCGGCGACTCCGGCGGATGCGCCGCAGAGGAGGAAGCCGAGGATCGGCTGACACTTGTCGACACAGGCCGGATAGATGCGCCCCTCCTGGCGCTCAACCCCAGCCGAGGAGGCGCCCCACCAGAACTCAGCGAGGCCCAACGGCTCGAGCCCGTCCACGGCCGCTGCCTGCAGGAGCTTGGGTGCGCAGCACTCGGCCGCGCCACTCGGGATGCCCTTGCCGACGAAGATCTCGACCAACGGACGGGTCTCGCCCCGGAAATTGGTCAGGCGATAGCTGCGGTGCAGGTCGGTCATCAGTCGGCGGGAGAGGGATCGCCGTTGCGCCTCTAGGCTGGCGATCTCGGATCGTAGCGCTTGGAGGGGGGCGAGGCGCGCGACGCCGTTTTCCTTGAGGCATCGCCGAGCGCTCTTGTCGCGCCTGCTCTCGTCGTCCAAGGCTTCGAGCTGCGTGGAGATGGCCACGCTGTGGGTGGAGTCCGCGGTTCCCATCTCCACCCTCAACTGCTCCCGCCGTCGGTGGCGCTGGGTTCGACGCGCGGCCTGCGCCGCATCGAGGGTGGAGAGTTGCAACCGATCGACCCGCCCCACCTCGACCGCCTCGGCCTCGGCCGCCGGGAGCGCCGCCCGCTGATCTGCCAGCTCGCGTCCGATCGCGACGATTCGCCCCTCTGCCTCGGCCGCCTCGGAGCTCACCACTGCGCTCGGCACCGGCGGCACCCAACCGGCGACCTCGGGCACGCCGTTGAAGCGGCCCGAAAAGGCGCGCAGGGTTCGGCTGACACCGGCGTGATCGTGGCAGACCAACACCCCGAACATTTGGCCATCCTCCCTATATAATGACCCGGTGCTCAGCAGCGGGTCAGGATCCAGGGCGGCCAGGTCGACGCTGCCGGCGCGGCGCAGCTCGGTCATCAGCTCGGCCGCCGCGCGCTCCGCCGCGGCACTACAGCGCAGGGCGTGCACCCGCCCGCAGGCAGCGCAGAAACCGCCGTACACCCCCATTGATGCGCTCATGCCTGACACCGCGTCGTCCTGGGGGGCTTGAAGGCAATCCCGCCCGGGCAGTCAAGGCGCTGGCCCACAAATCCGCCGGCGCCTTGCGCCCCCCGGCCGGGCTGGGCATCGTAGGGCGACATGGACATCACCGTCATCACACGCGATCTCTCCCTGCCGCTCGCCGAGGCCTCGGAACCGGAGGAGGCGCTGCGGCGGCGGGTCGCCGACCGATTTCAGGTTCGCGCCGAGACCCTACCGCAGCCAACCATCGTGCGCCGGGCCCTCGACACCCGCCGGCGCAACCCTCGCTACATATATAATGTTAGCTTGACCCTCGAGCCCCGGCTCGGGGAGCGGGTGGTGGCCGCAGGTTGGGCCGAGCCGCTGCGACCGCCGGAGCGTCATCGCTGGGTGCTTCCCCAGCGGCCCGACGGCCCGCCACCGGTGGTCGTGGGCGCTGGCCCGGCTGGTCTGTTCGCGGCGCTCACCCTCGCCGAGGCGGGCTGGCCGCCGGTCCTGCTCGAACGCGGTCGCCCGGTTTCGCTACGGGCCAAGGATGTCAGCGCCCTCTACGCCCGCGGTGAGCTCGATCCAGAGTCGAACGTTTGCTTTGGCGAGGGGGGCGCGGGTGCCTTCTCCGATGGCAAGCTCCACACCCGGGTCAAGGATCCGCGGGTCCACCAATTCATGGACACCCTGGTGCAACTCGGCGCCGAGCCCGGGATCCGGATCGACAACCGGCCCCACATCGGCACCGACCGGTTGGTGCGCGTCATCGAGGCGATGCGACAGCGCCTCGAGGATCTCGGCTGCGTGATCCACTTTGAGACACGAATGGAGCGCCTGGAGATCAGCGACGGCGAGCTGGTGGCGGCCCGGACCGCCGCCGGCGAACGTTGGGACACCCCACGCCTGATCCTCGCCACCGGCCACTCGGCCCGCGACGTGATGGCAGGCCTCGAGGCGGCCGGTCTAACGCTCGAGGCGCGCCCCTTCGCGGTAGGCTTCCGGGTCGAGCACCCGCAGGAGAAGATCGACGAGCTGCGCTATGGCCGTTTCGCAGGCGACCCGCTACTGCCGGCAGCCGACTATCGACTGAGCCACAACGAGGGCGAGGGGGACGCGCACCGCGGCATCTACTCCTTCTGCGTGTGCCCCGGCGGCGTGGTGGTCGCGACCCCGACCCGAGCCGAGGAACTGTGCGTCAACGGCATGAGCCACAAGGCCCGCTCCGGTCGCTTCGCCAACGGCGGCATCGTGGTGAGCGTTGGCCCGTCCGACTTTGCCGCCGCAGGACATGACGGGGTCTTCGCCGGGGTCCGCTTCCAGGAGCAGGTGGAACGCGCCGCCTATGCGGCCGGCGGTGGAGAATTCCGAGCCCCCGCCGCCCGCCTCGCCGATTTCGTGGCCGGTGAGCCGTCTACCGCCCTCGGCCAATCAGAGCTCTCATCGGTCAGATCTCCTCCCTCCTCCTACCGACGGGGTCTGCAGCCAGCCGAGCTCGACCGTCTCTACCCGGCTCCCCTGATCGAGGCGCTACGCCGGGGTTTGGCGGCCTTTGACCGCACCCTACCCGGCTTCGTCACCAACGACGCCACCCTGATCGGCGTCGAGACCCGCACCGCCTCGCCGCTGCGCCTTCCCCGGACCGAGGACCTCGAAGCGGTGGGTGCCCGGGGCCTCTACCCCTGCGGGGAAGGACTCGGCTATGGCGGCGGGATCGCGAGCGCCGCCGTGGATGGAATGCGCGCTGCCGAGGCGATGCTCGCCGCGGCCGGCGCCCATCGCGAGCTCATCCCCGGCTAGCGACGGTCACTCGGAGAAGCCGATGCTGATCTCGAGGCCGAGCTCCCGGGCCAGCTTCTCGATGAACGGCTCACAGGCGTTGTGCTGCGCCAGGTCCTCGAACGTGAAGTAGACGTTCTCTTCCCAGACCGTGCCCGTGTAGACCGGATCCCCCTTGGTCTCGAACTCGATGCAATTGCCGCTGTCCTTGAGGCGGCGATACTTGTCTGCCAACTCCGGAGGCCAGTCGTTGTCCTTGCACTTCTGGATCAAGGCGTCGAAGTCGACATCGGTGGTGGAGATCTTGGGTAGTCCGGCGATCTTCTTCTTCACCTCTTCGAATGGGAACTCGGCGCCCTTCTTGGGGACCAGATAGAGAGAGGGCATCGGCGATCTCCTTGGTGGAGTGGGTCAGGGGGTGGACCGTCAGTATCGCTGAACCGCCGCCCGGGGCAAGGCCGGTGGAACGCCCTATTAGTTCGCGGCCGGTTCTCGGCTACAATGATCGAGCCGATGCCGCCCCGCCTCCTCATCGTCGATCCGGATCGGACCTTCGCCCGATCCCTGGGCCAGGTTCTGGCTAAGGCAGGCTACGAGGTGCAGGTCGGGATTGACGCGGCCTCCGGCCAGGCCGCGGCGGCCCGCGAGCCTCCGGATCTAGTGCTGGTCGACTTTCACCTGCCGGGGCCGGGGGGCGCCGAGTTCGTTCGGCATCTTCGCAAGCACCGAAACCACCCGCTCGCGGCGCTCTATCTCGTCAATGCGAACCGCGTCACGCCCGCCCTGCGGCGTTGCCACGACTGCTTCGATGACTTCGCCACCAAGCCGACCCTTGCCTCAGCGCTGGCCGAGCGGATCCAGATCCTGCTGGCACGCGTCCAGAACGTCGGGGAGATGGTGAGCCAGCTCGGACGCTTCACCGCGCACCTACGCGCCGATGAACCTCCGGTGCGCGACTACGCCACGGTCATGTTCACCGACGTGCGCAGCTTCACCCAGGTCAGCGAAAACAAAGACCCGGAGACGGTGGCCGGTGCCCTCAATGACCTTTTCGCCAAGCTCGCCAACGCCGTGCTGCACTTCGGCGGTACGGTTGACAAGTTCATGGGCGACGGCATGATGGCGATATTCCGCACCACCGACCTCTCCGCCGAGCACGAGCTGGCGGCGGTATCAGCGGCCCAGGAGATCCTGGTGGCGACCGCCGACAGCGATATCGGCAGCCTGCTGGTCGGGGTCGATTTTCGCCTCGGGATCGGCGTGAACTCCGGGCCAATGGTGATCGGACCGATCGGGCCACCCTTTGCCCGCGAAATCACCGCCATTGGGGACACGGTCAACACCTCGGCCCGGTTGTGCGGTCAGGCGCAGGCGGGCGAAATCATCGCCAGCGAATCGACGTATGAAAAGGTCAAGGACCGGGTCCGGGTACTCTCTCGCCGGGAGGTGTTCCTCAAGGGGAAGCGATCCCGCCAGCAAATCTACTCGGTGGTGCTCAACGGTTGAGCTATATTTCAAATGCCACTTTCAACGCGCGGGCAGCCGTGGCAAAATTGAAGAGTCATGGCCGACTTCACCTTCGACGGCGAGCGAACCTGCCCAAAGTGCAAGGCCACCTTTCACGAGGCGCCGCAGAAGAGTGAGTACGAGCCGGTGATCGTGGTGACCTGTCCGAGCTGCGGGGAAATCCTGTGGCGCCCTGGCTCCGAGGAGAGCTCTCCCCTGTTTCCCTATGATCCCGACGCCGACGCCGGCGGTTTTTGAAGCACGCACCGACCCGCGCCCGAGGCAGGTCCCTGTCGAGTAGTTGATGTCAGACGCCACAGACAACCCTGAAACAGCCGACCCGAAAGAGCCCGCCTCCGCCAAGAAGAAGAGCTCAACCAAGAAGGCCAAAGACGGGGCGAAGGCCAAGGACGCGACGGAGGTTGAACCAGAACCGGAGGTCGAGCCAGAACCGGAGATCGAGCCGGAACCAGAGGTAGAGCCGGAACCGGAGGTCGAGCCGGAG
>JAUUZB010000103.1 GCA_030590185.1 Deltaproteobacteria bacterium | reverse complement strand
TCGGCGCACCACCAGATCCGGCCAGCCGTCCCCTTCCAAATCGGTGACGGTCAAGCGGGTGCCAGCGGCACCGATCTCGATGAGATCCCACGCCGCGGTCGCATCGACAAAGGCCTGCTCACCTGCGCTCCAACGGTCGAGGGTGATGTCGAGACCCTCGTACACACAGCCTCCTCCTCCTCCTCCTCCGCCACCCCCGTCACCGCCACCACCACCGTCCCCCCCGCCGTTCGGGCTGCAACCGCTGCCCAGGAGCAACACTGTGGCACTCAAAGCGATCCAGATTCGACCTATCCGCATGGTTCCATCCTCAAATTCCAGACACAATCCCCATCCCAACCCGCGCCCCGCCCGTCAAGCCGGGTTTGCGCAGCTTCCCGATTTTGCTATCAGTCTGGCCGCCCCCAACCCCCCATTCGTTCGTAGGCACCCCATGGCAGATACCGACACCAAAGCAGGCAGCAAGTTCGGCCGCTCCTTCTACGGCTTGTGCAGCGTCGAGCTGTTCGAGCGCCTCGCCTATTTCGGCGTCCGGGCCGTGGTGCCGGTCTTCATCATGCAGGCGGATGATCCGGGCGGCTTGCACCTGACCGCCGCCCACAAGGGCACCATCTACGCCTGGTGGTTCATCTTCCAGTCGGTGTTGCCGATGTTCACCGGCGGCTACGCCGATCGCTACGGCTACAAAAAGACCATGGCCTTCTCGGTGGCGATGAACATCGCCGGCTACGTGATCATGGCCTTCTCCCGCGAGTACTGGAGCTTCTTCCTCGGCGTCATGGTGCTCGCCACCGGCACCGCCTTTTTCAAGCCGAGCATCCAGGGCTCCCTGGCCCAAAACCTCACCAAGGACATTTCCTCGCTGGGCTGGGGGATCTTCTACTGGGTGGTCAACATCGGCGGTGCCGCCGGCCCCTTTGTGGCCAACGCCGTCCTCGGCAACCCGCACAGCGCCGAGGGCTGGCGCAACCTGTTCCTGGTCTCCGCCGCTTTCACCTCGGTCAACTTTCTGTTGATGCTCACCTTCAAGGACGTGCCCTCCGGCGCCTCCAAGACCGAGAGCGTCGTCTCGGTCTTCAAGCGCACGGTCACGAACATCCTCGAGCCGCGGCTGGTGGCCTGGCTGCTGATCATGGCCTGCTTCTGGTTGATGATGTACCAGCTCTGGGACCTGCACCCGAACTTCATCACCGACTGGATCGATACCTCTGACGTCGCCGCCCTGGTGCACGGCATGCCCGGGTCTGGCAACTGGATCACCGAGGCGGGTGGCCGCGGGCCGCAGATGCGTCAGGAGATCCTGCTGAGCCTCAACGCCATCCTGATCATCGCCCTGATGGTCCCGGTCTCCTGGGCGGTACGCAAGATGCGCACCCTCTCCGCCATGTTGATCGGCATGTCGGTCGCCACGGTCGGCGTACTGGTGGCCGGCTTCGCGACGACCGGCGCCATCCTCGTTCTCGGTATCGTCTTTTTCTCCCTCGGTGAGATGCTCACCGGCCCGAAGAAGAACGAATACCTCGGCCTGATCGCGCCGCCGGGCAAGAAGGGCCTGTACCTCGGCTACGTGAACATCCCCATCGGCATCGGCGGCTTCATCGGCTCCAAGCTCGCTGGTTTTGTCTACGGCAACTACGGCGAGAAGGCGACCCTCTCCCTCAAGTACCTCGCCAACGAAACACCCCTCGGCGCGGCCAAACACTGGAACGGCGACATCGACACCCTGGAGAGCACCCTCGGGATCGAGCGTTCCGAGGCCTTTGCCGCCCTGATGGAGCAAACCGGCAAGAACGCCGTGGAGGCGACGCAGCTGCTCTGGGACACCTACGATCCCCAGTACGCGGTCTGGCTGCCCTTCGCTGCCATCGGCGTCGTGGCGATCATCGCCCTCGCCATCTTCGGGCAGATGGCCAAGAAGTGGAAGGACATGAACGCCTAGGGAAGCGACCATGGCCGACGACCTCGATCAGCTACGCGCCCTGCTAACCTCCCGCGGTGAGCTCGTCGGGTCCTTGACCCACGACCTCAAGGGTTTGATCACCGGTCTGGAGGGCGGTCTCTACCTGGTCGACTCCGGCGTCAAGAAGAACCGCCAGGAGCGCGTCGCCCAGGGCCTCGAGATGGCCCGTCGCAACCTGGATCGCATGCGCCGCGCCATCGGCAGCGCCCTGTACTACGTCAAGGAACGCGACCTGGTCCGCGAGCCGGTGGAGCTTCCTGCCTTGCTACAGTCGGTGCACGCCGACCTCGCGGACTACGCCGCCGGCCTCGGCGTCGAGCTGCGCCTCGGCGCCACCGACGGTACGGCCCAGAGCGACGACCTCGCCCTGCACGCCCTGCTGATCGATATCGTCGACTACGCCGTGGTCTCGGGCCAGGTGGAGGACCGTGACCGCACCCCGAGCGTCACCCTCGAGGCAGTGAGCGTTGACGACCACTTTGACATCTCGGTCTCGGTCACCGGCTTCGAGATCCCAGCCGAGGTCCTCCAGCAGCTACGCGATGGAACCTTCGCCCCACGCCAGGGGGACCGTGCGCACCTAGGCCTGTTCATCGCCAACACCCTGGTCGAGGCGCTCGGCGGGGAGCTCGGCATCACCAGCGACGCCGCCGTCGGTACGCGCCTCACCGTCCGGCTCCAGGGATAGCAGAGTCGCACCGTGCCCGAGAGAATCCTGATCATCGACGACGAGCCCGACGTGGTCGCCTACCTGGCCGCGGTTCTCGAGGACGAGGGCTTCGCGGTCGCCTGCGCCGGCAGCGGCGAGGCTGGGCTCGAGCAGGCCCGGGCCGACAAGCCGGATCTGATCACCCTCGATGTCACCATGCCGGGTATGTCCGGCGTCGAGGTGCTCACCGAGCTGCGGCGCGACTCGGCGCTCGCGGCGGTCCCGGTGATCATCATCACCGGCGTGGCGCGCTTTGCGAACCTCACCGAGTACCGGGGCGTGCGCCCACCCGAGGGCTTCCTGCGCAAGCCCGTGGACCTGGGGGCCTTGACCGCCCTGGTCAGCGAGCTATTGGCATAGGGCGGACGCAACGCTTGGCCCGGATGTGCCGTTGGAACCCGTGGTTGGAACGAGACCGTGACGCTACCCTTCGAACTCGATCATCTGTTCCGGGCCTTGCCCTGTTTCGTGACCGTACAGGGCCCGGATCTCAAAATCCTGGCGGCCAACGATCTCTTTCACGATACCTTTGGCGACGGGGCCGGAGCTTTTTGCTACGCGGCCTACAAGGGTCGTACCGAGGCGTGTGAGGATTGCCCGGTGGTCGGGACCTTCGAGGACGGGCACCCGCGCCGCTCCAAGCAGTGGGTGCGGCTCTCGGATGGTACGGAGCTGCCGATCATCGCCTACTCGTCGCCGGTGCGCGACGAGTCGGGCCGCCTGGTGGCGGTGGCCGAGATCTCCGCCGAGATCAGCGAGCAGGTCCAGCTCGAGCGTGAGCTGGAAACGAGCCACGCGCAACTGGGTCTCCTGTTCGAAGAGACCCCCAGCTTCGTGTCGGTGCAAGACCGCGACCTGCGCATCGTGCGCGCCAACCGTCGGTTCCGCGAGGCCTTCGGGGATCGGATCGGCGATCACTGCTACCGGGTCTACAAACAACGCGACGAGGAATGCCTCGCCTGCCCAGTGCTCGAGACCTTTGGCGACGGTGAGAGTCACGGCAGCGAGGAGCTGGTGACCTCCCTCGACGGCCAACGGATCAACACCCTGGTGTCGACCGCCGCGGTCGCTGGCCAGCCCGGTGCCCCGGAGCGGGTCATGGAGATGTCGACCGACATCACCCAGATCCGCGAGCTCCAGGGGCAGCTCGCCAACCTCGGCATTCTGATCGGCTCGATGTCCCACGGCCTCAAGGGCCTGCTCACCGGACTCGATGGCGGCGCCTACCTGATCGACTCGGGCCTCACCAAGGACCAGCCGGAGCGCGTCGCCGAGGGCTGGCAGATGCTCCAGCGCAACCTCGGTCACGTCCGGCAGGTGGTCACCGACCTGCTCTACCTCGCCGGTGAGGACGAGGCGCAGCTCACCGCCCGAGCGCTCCATCCCCTGGTGATGGCCGCGGCCGAGGGCGTGGACAAGCGCGCCGCCGACGCCGGCATCACCTTCATACGGGAGCTCAGCGACGAGCCCGGCGCCTGCGAGGTCGACGCCCCCGCTCTACAGAAGAGCCTCACCAACTTGCTCGAATACGCCCTCGAGGCCTGCCGCCTCGATCAGCGCCAGGTGACCCACCGCATTCGGTACGCCTTGGCCTGGGACGCGGAAAACGCGCTCATCGAGGTCGAGGATGACGGTCTCGGCATGGACCGGGAGACCCGCACCAAGGTGTTCAGTCCCTTCTTCGCGTCCCAGGGCACCGGGGCCATGGCGATTGGTCTGTTCACCACCGGCAAGGTGATTGAGAAGCACCGGGGGATCATCGAGGTCGACTCGGAGCCCGGCCGCGGCACCACCTTTCGGATCCGGATCCCGCGGGCCGCCGTTGGGTGAGCCGCCTACCAGTCCTCGATCACGAAGGTGTAGGTGTACGGGATTTTCGTTGGCACCGGCTGCCCACCCATCATCGCCGGCTCGAAGCGGCACTTCTTGAGGCCCGCCACCGCCGCCTCGTCGAGACCGTAGCCGATCCCCTTGATCACCCGCACCGCACCCACCGTGCCGTCGGCGTTGACCTCCACCTGCAAGCGAATGCGGCCCTCGATCCCCATCTGCTTGGCCTCCACCGGGTATTCGATCACGCAGTCCCCGATCCGCTTGGGCATCTTGTTGACCTTGTGCAGGGAGACCGGCTTGGGCGGCAGCGGTTTGACGTCCTTGGGGTCGGTGAACTCATCCTCCGGGTTGACCATCAGGGTGTTGCCGACCCGCACCGAGAACCCGCCGCCGCTGCCCGGCCCGACCACCGAGGTCATGCTGATGCCAAACACCGGCTTGGCTGTTTTCTGGTCCTTGGGTTGCTCCGAGGTGTTGGGCGGCGGCGTGGTGTCGACCACCGTGGGCAGCTCGATCGGCTCGACCGGCGGCGGGGGAGGCGGCAGCTTCTTCTTTTTCTTCGGCTCCGGCGGCGGCTCCTCCGGCGGCGGTGCGGATTCGATCACCGCCATCTCGATGTTGCGAAACTGCCGTCGGGGGGCGCGCCGGGCGGCGCTGCCGAGGCCCTCGATCAGAACCACGTGACCGATGGAGGACAGCAGGAGCGCCACCAAAAAGATGACGAGGTCGAAGCGTCGTCGTCTCACGGGGTTGGGGCGGGCGCAGCCTCAGCAGGCGCGCCGGCTTCGCCGTTGGGCAAGGCCACCGGATCGATGTTGAGGGCAAACTTGTAGATACCGTGCTGGCGGATGAAGTCGATCAAGTGGATCACCTCGCCGTGGGATACCTCCAAGTCCGCGGCGATGATCGCCTGGGCCTTGGGATCGGCCTCGAGCACCTCCGGGATGTACTTGGAGAGGGTAGGCTCGTCGGTGACCACGCCGTTGAGGAACAGGCGGCCCTCCTTGGTCAAGACCAGCGCCAGGGTGGTGGTCTCCACCGCTTCGCCGGTGGCTGCCTCCGGAAGCTCGACCTGTAGGGCTTGCTTGGCGATCAGGTTGGCGGTGAGCATGAAGATGATCAACACGACCAAGATGATGTCGACCAGCGGCACCACGTTGATCGCGGTGATGATGTCGTCCGAGTCGGGTTGCGCGCCGCCGGCCATGGCCCGCCCCTACTCTTTGTCTGCCTTGGCGTAGGCGAGGAGGATCCGGGAGAGGGCGTTGGAGGCGGCCAGGCGCGACTTGATCACCCGCTGGAAGGTGTTGAACACCGCCACCGCCGGCAGCGCCACCAACAGGCCGACCGCGGTGGCCACCAGCGCCTCGGCGATGCCAGCCATCACCGCCTCTGAGCCCTCCAGGGTGTTCGTCGAAAGGTCCCGAAAGGAGCGGATGATCCCCAGCACCGTGCCGAACAGGCCGATGAACGGCGCGTTGGTCCCCAGGGTGCCCAGAAAGGCCAGGCCGCGCTCCATGCGCAAGCGCTCGAGCGCCGTGCTGCCGGCCACGATCTCCTCCACCGACTCCGCGCCCCGGTCGAGCGCCTCCAACCCCAGCAGAGAGATGCGCGCCGCGGGTGAGCGGTTCTTGGCGAGGATCGCCTTGGCTCCCGCCTGGTCGTTGCTGGCCAGGCGCTCGGTGAGGCCCTGTTGGAGCTCATCCAAGTCGTCGGAATAGCGGACGAAGTGAATGATCCGCTCGATGGTGAGGGCGAAGGAGATGATGCTCAAAAAGAGGAGCACGTAGAGGATCCAGGCCGATCCCAGATAAAGGAAGAGATCGAGCATGGTCTGCTCGATGTTGGAGCCGGTGGCAACGGCAGCTTGTTCCTGCATGGCGGTACAATAGGGTCGGAGTGAGCCTAGTTCAACGGATCGTTAATTATCTTGTTGAGACGATGGTTTGGACCTGCGCGGGTCCGGCCGGGGCCCCATCACTTCATCACGGGCCGCTCAGGTCCCCGCCGCCCTAGTTCTTGTTTTCCTGGACGATGTTGAACTCGACCCGGCGGTTGGTGGCCCGACCCTTCCTCGACTTGTTCGAGGCGATGGGACGGGTCTCGCCGTAACCGATGGCCTCCATGCGGCTCGGATCGACGCCCCGCTCGATCAGCGACTCGCGCACCGACTTGGCGCGGTTGTCGGAGAGCCTCAGGTTGTAGGCGGCGGAGCCACGGCTGTCGGTGTGGCCCTCGATGACCACCTTGATCTTCGGTCGTGATTTCAGAACCTCGCCGACCTGGTCGAGGATCATGAAGGAGATTCGACCCTTGATGATCGCCTTGCCGGTTTCGAAGTTGATCTTCTTTTTGATCTCGATTCGCTCCTCGGTGACCACCACCAGGACGCGCTTCGGACAGCCCTTGGGCGCGGGACCCGGCACGTCCGGACATTGGTCGACATCGTCGTTCACGCCGTCACCGTCGCGGTCCATGATCGGACAGCCGTTGTTGGTGGCCGGTCCGGGCTGGAGCGGACAGGAGTCGACCATGTCGAGCACGCCGTCCTGATCGTTGTCCGGCTCCGGACAGCCGTCCTCGTCCTCGAAGTTGTCGAAGTCCTCGGGTTGCTGCGGGCACTTGTCGACGTCGTCGAGCAGGCCGTCGCCGTCGGAGTCGAGGTTCTCCTCCTCCGGACAACCGTCGCCGTCCTCGTTACCGTCGTAGTCCTCCGCGAGGTCCGGACATTGATCGACGTCGTCGGTGAGGCCGTCGTTGTCACGGTCCTCGAGGGGACAGCCGGCGTTCTTGGGATCACCGGGCACCATCGGGCAGGAGTCGACGATGTCGAGCACCGTGTCGCCGTCGTTGTCCGGATCCGGACAGCCATCCTCGTCCTCGAAGTTATCCTTGTCCTCGGGCTCGGTCGGACACTGGTCCACGTCGTCGAGGATGCCGTCGCCGTCCTGGTCGGTGATCTCGATGATCACCTCCTGCTCCGTGGGGGCCTCGCTGATGACGATGCGCTTCTCGGCGCACTCGTTCGGATCGGTGATCTCGAGGGCGATCTTGATGTTCTCGCTGGCCTTGCGGTGGTGCCAGCCGGCCCGCCGGAAGTCACCTTCGTCGAGCTCGTAGAGCAGGAACTCGAGGTTGGCCTCGGCGCGGGCGAGCTCCTTTGGCGCGCAGCGATAGGCGCCGCGCTCGCGGGCGGTGGCGATTTGTTGTTCGATGATCTTGGCGTCGGCGGCGAGCTTGCCGCCGATGACGCAGGAGGCCCCGAACAGCGTGAAACTGATCAAGAGCAGGGCTGTGGCCCTACGGGAGGTCATCATCGAATCCCTGTCCTCACCTTGGGTGATGTGTCCGGTTCGCTCAGTCGGCCGAGACCGCCTCACGCTTCGCAATGGTCTGGGCCTTTTTGCGCGCCTTCTCGGCGAACTCCAGGGCCTTGTTGGCATACTTGCGGGACTCCGCGAAGTCGGAGTAGCCGGCTTCCTCCCGCGCCTTTTGCAGATATTCGACCGCCGCCGTGTGCTCGTAGACCGCGTTCTGCTTGGCGCCGGCGGTCTCCGCCGCGCTCAGCTCGACGCTGGCCTGAATGACCTGCACGCCGCCAACGATCGGACCACAACCGAGGACAAAGAGGCAGCCGCCCAAGAACAGCACGCTGAGATGCTTCACGGTTCCCCCTCACCTAAAGGGTGAGAAATAAGCCCAATGTTTCTTATAGCTTATACGAAATCTGTAGCAGAGCATGGTGGCCTCGTCAAACATTCCCCTGGCGCGCTCAGCTGTTTTGGGCCGGGAGCTTCATGGTGCCGGCCGGCTTGGGTTGGTCCGCTTCGGAGGCGAGGCGCGAAGCCTCGACGTCGATGTCTCCTAGGCCCCAGGCCTTGCCGTAGAGGAACAGTCGCCAGAGCATCATGCCCCAGCCGGCGAGGATCGCCAGGGTCGCCGGGACCAACACCCAGACCAACGCCGAGGAGGTGATCGGT
>JAUUZB010000489.1 GCA_030590185.1 Deltaproteobacteria bacterium | reverse complement strand
GGGCACGACCCCTGCCTGTGACTTTTTTGAGTCCCTGACCATGACCACCCAGGGTGTGTCGCTGCTCACCCTCACCCCGCAGCTCAGCGGAGCGGAGGGCATGGATCCCAATCTGGTCACGGTCCTGACCAGCGGTGGTGTGCTCGAGGAGCTCGGCGATGGGGCGACCGCAGTGTTCGTCGGCGTGGGTGAGCGCTCGGACCCTCTGGCCGCCGAGGTCCCAAGCCCAGTCAGCAACGCCGACCTCCTCCTGAGCTGGTCCAGCAATCAGATCACGATCTGCGAGAACACCGCGGGCCAGGCCGGGACCTACGTCGCCACCAGCGTCGACGGCAGCCCCTGCGGTGACCCCTCCCTGAGCTATGAGATCGGCACCACCTACACCACCGAGATCCGTTTTGGTGACATCGACGCCTCCCTCGAGGTGGTGGCCCCCAGCGCCATCAGCCCGCACAACGTCACCTTCTCGCCGGCCCTGGGGCCGGTCTCGGATCACTATGGCGCCAATCTCCACAGCCACCCACGCGACACCGCCCTCACCCTGGACTGGAGCGCCGATGCCACCGCCAGTGGGCGACCCGCCATCCTCACGGTCCTCCGGGTCGAGTTCACCGGCTCGGCGGCCAACGACGCCGTGGTGGCGGCCAACTGGCAGGTCGGGAACAACCCGGTTCACACCAGCGCGCCGGACACCCCGGAGGAGCTGATCGACGTCATTCTGCTGGGTAACAATCCAACCTCGGATGAAATTCCGGCCAACGTATTCGGCACCCGCGGTCTCTACTACGTGATGCTCACCTCAACGGAGATGAGCGAAGACAAGGTCAACCTCTCCCTTGGCTCCGGCGCCATGGCAGGGGCCGGGACAGCCTTCGTGTTCTGGGTCGAGTAGGAGACGAGCTCGAGATGAGCGAACACGCCGTCCCAGGGATCGAAATAGCAGGCGCGGACCCGCGCCTCTATAACGCCGACCTCGCGCCCACCGCCCCGGAGGCCCGAACCTGGCGTTGGACCAGCATCGCGGCGCTGTGGGTCGGGATGGTGGTCTGCGTGCCGACCTACATGCTGGCGGCGGGGTTGATCTCCGAGGGCATGTCCTGGTGGCAGGCGGTGATCTGCGTCCTGCTCGGCAACGTCATCGTGCTGATCCCGATGGCGGTGGTCGGGCACGCCGGCACCAAGCACGGCATCCCCTTCCCGGTCTTGCTGCGCGCTTCCTTCGGCACCACCGGCGCCAACATCCCGGCGCTCCTACGCGGCTTGGTCGCCTGCGGTTGGTTCGGCATCCAGACCTGGGTGGGTGGCTCCGCCATCTACACGATCATCAATACCATGAGCGACTACGCCATCGCGGGCTCGCCGCTGCCGGTGCTCGGCATCGACGTCGGTCAGCTCTTTTGTTTCCTGTTTTTCTGGGCGCTCCACGTCTGGTTCATCTACCGCGGCACCGAGTCGATCCGCTGGCTCGAAACCTACGCTGCCCCGTTCCTCATCGCCATGGGGCTGCTGCTGCTGGCCTGGGCCTACGTCAACGCCGGCGGCTTCGGCGAGATGCTGTCGGCCCCTTCGCAATTCGAGGCGGGTGGCCGCCGCGAGGGGGAATTCTGGGCGGTATTCCTCCCCGGACTCACCGCCATGGTCGGATTCTGGGCGACCCTGTCCCTCAACATCCCGGACTTCACCCGCTACTGCCGCACCCAACGGGACCAACTCATGGGCCAGGCGATCGGCCTGCCCCCCACCATGGCGTTGTTCTCCTTCATCGGCGTCGCGGTCACCAGCGCTACGGTGGTGATCTACGGCGAAGCGATCTGGGATCCGGTCAAGCTGCTCGGCCGCATGGGCGGCTGGACGGTGGTGGTCGCGCTGCTCGCGCTGGCGGTCGCTACGCTAACCACCAACCTGGCGGCGAACGTCGTCGCGCCGGCCAATGGCTTCTCCAACATCTCGCCGGGGAAGATCTCCTTCCGCATGGGGGGCTTCATCACCGCCGGTCTCGGCATCGCCATGTTTCCCTGGAAGCTCTTGGAGTCCACCAAGGGTTATATCTTCACCTGGTTGATCGGCTACTCGGCGCTGCTCGGGCCAATCGCCGGCATCTTGATCGCTGACTACGTGATCCTGCGCAAGACCGAGCTGAACGTCGAGGATCTCTTCCGCCGCGACGGCATCTACCGCTACCGTGGCGGTTGGAACCCGCTGGCGATCATCGCCCTGGTGGTCGGGGTCGCGCCGAACGTCCCGGGGTTTCTCGCGGCGGCTGGGGTGGTGGAGTCAGTGCCGGCCTTTTTTTCCGGCATCTACACCTACGCCTGGTTCGTCGGGCTGTTCATCAGCGGCGGCCTCTATTTGCTGCTTCAACGTTTCGTGGGCGGTGGGGTACAGGCCGCCGCCACGGGAGAAAGCGAACCCTGACAAACCTGTTGGTCTGCTGCCGGCCGACGCGTGGATTCCCGGGGTCCGCTACACTGTCTCCCACAGCTTGCGGATCGGAACGGCGAACATCCTGTCTCCGAAGCCTGCGGTGGCTTCGCCATCGTAGAGCACCACGCCCGCGGCCAGACGCTTTCCCGTGGCGGAGGCGAGCTTGCGAAGTCCTCGAAAATCTGCAGCCGTGACCGTTGCCGCGGCCTTCACCTCGACACCCGCTAGGGAGCGCGCATCACGCTCGACCACCAGATCGACCTCAACGCCATCCTTGTCGCGGAAATGATGGAAACGGATGTCACCATCACTGCCGCTCGCCTGACGTTTGAGCTCCTGGAGGACGAAGGTCTCGAGCAGTGACCCCAGCGTCGCTCGGTCGCGCCACAGTACTTCGGCATTGAGGCCCAAGAGCGCGCAAGCGACGCCCGTATCGCAGAGGTGCAGCTTCGGCGTCTTGATGAGCCGGCGAAGACGGTTACTGTGCCAGGGGGGTAGCTGCTCCAGTAGAAAGACCCGCTCGAGCAGGGTGACGTACTCGCCGATGGTCGGACGACTGACCTGAAAGGGGCAGGCGAGGGCGCTCAGGTTGTAGAGCTGCGCGGTTTGTGCCGCTGCCCCTTCGAGCAAGCGGGGCAGAATATCCAGAGCGCGAATGCGCGCCAAGTCGCGAACGTCGCGCTGCACGAGTGTCTCAATGTAGTTGCGGTACCAGGCGGCGCGGCGACGGGGAGTCTGACGCGTGAGGGCCGCGGGATACCCGCCAGCCACGATGCGCTCGGCCAGGTCGGCCTTGAGCCGGGGCTGGGTGTCGGTCTTGAATGCGCCCTCGAACAGCGCTCCGATAAATCCAGCGGGCTGACCCCGCAGCTCGGTTTGCGCCAGGGGGTGGAGGCGCAGGATTTCCATCCTGCCGGCAAGAGAGTCGGCGAGCTTCGGCAGGAGGAGCACGTTGGCCGAGCCGGTCAGCAGGAAGCGTCCCGGGACTCGATCACGGTCCACCGCCGTCTTGATGGCGTTGAAGAGTGTTGGCGCGCGTTGAACCTCGTCCAGGATCGCGTACGTGGGCAAGTCGTCTACAAAGCCCACCGGATCAGCGGTGGCTGCCTCGCGCAAAACTCCGTCGTCGAAGTTGAAATAGGTGTAGTCACGCCTGTCTCCCACCATTCGAGCGAGGGTGGTCTTGCCACATTGGCGCGGCCCATGGATGAGGACCACCGGGTTGTCCCCAAGGGCCTCGACGAGTCGAGACTCGGCGTGTCGGGGATAGAGTTGACCAGCCATCACTACGGCTGATTGTAAGGTTCAGTGCCGTCCAATTGCAAGGTTTGGTGGCGGCTGATCGTAGAATTAGGTGGTCAACTGCCCCTGGTTGAGCTGCTTGGGCAGCTCCTCGAGCATCGCCTTGTTGCCGGTGACGATCTTGGACCAGGGCGCGATGCGCAGGGTGTTCTTGGTGCCGTCGGTCTTGTGGAAGGTCATCGAGCGGTTGTTGGCAAAGCCGCTGCTGGTGACTTTTTCGATGTCGGATAGCGGCATCTCCTCGACACCGTTGTTGACCATCGCCGGCTTAAAGAAGCCCTGCTTGGTGCGGATGATGATGATCCGCTTGGTGGTCACCACCACGAAGTAGGCCTTGGTCAGCAAAAACAGCAACAGGCCGCCGACCAGGAGGAGCTGCACGAGTAGACCCGGCTGCTTGACCATGAAGGCCATGTGCTTGATCTCCTCGCCCTCCTCCAACATCGGGGTGACCTGCTCGGTGATGAAATCGTCGTGCTTGCTCGCCATGATCGTCGTTCCTTTGCCCCCAGGGGCGCCCAACATAGGGCCTCGTGGGGGGCGGTGCAAATTGGTCATTCGAGGATTGGCAACCTCCCAGAATTGGCGTACGGGACCGCCGCCAATCCGATTCCCAGGCGATGAAGGAGTTACGTCATGGCCTACGATCAAGAAGCCCGCGACTACCACGAGTTCCCGCGTCCGGGAAAAATCTCCGTCGTCCCGAGCAAACCCTGCATCACCCAACGCGACCTCTCCCTGGCCTACACTCCAGGTGTGGCGGTCCCCTGTCTCGAGATCGCCGAAGACCCAAAAAAGGCGGCGGCCTACACCAACCGCAGCAACCTCGTGGCGGTGGTCTCCAATGGCACCGCGGTGCTCGGTCTCGGTGACATCGGCCCCCTCGCCGGCAAGCCGGTGATGGAAGGCAAGGCGGTCCTCTTCAAACGCTTCGCCGGGGTC
>JAUUZB010000802.1 GCA_030590185.1 Deltaproteobacteria bacterium | reverse complement strand
TCAAGCTGATCGATGCCTTCGGGGACGTGGAGCAGGTCATCGCCGGCCTCACCGAGATGCAGGCCCAGGAGAAAAAGCTCAAGGCCTTTGAGCGCTCGGTCCTCGAGCACGTCAAAGAGGCCCGGCTATCCAAGGAGCTGACCGTCCTCGAACGCGACGTTCCCATCGAGCTCGACCTCGAGGCGCTCGTCTACACGGCGCCCCGTGCCGACAAGCTCGGCGGGTTCCTGCGCAAGATCGAAGCCTATGCCCTGCTGCGCGACCTCGGCGTCCCCCCGGAGGATGCGGGCGCCGCCGAGGGAGGTGAGGAGGAGGAGGAAGAAGCCAGCGCCTCGCCCGTCGACCGCTCCACCTTCCGCACCATCCTCGAGGCGGGCGAGCTCGAGGCGTTGATCACCGCGGCACAGAAAGCCGGTGAGCTCTGCTTCGACTTGGTGCTCTCCGATCCCGATCCGAGCCGCGCGGAGATCGTCGGCATCGGCCTCGCCCTCCCCGGACGAGGGGCGGCCTACCTGCCGCTCGCCCACCGCTACCTCGGCGCCCCCAAGCAACTCGCCCGCGACGTCGTTCTTCAACAGCTCGCGCCGCTGCTACGCAACCCCGAGGTGACCAAGCGCGGTCACGACCTCAAGCTCGCCCGCCGGATCCTCGCCCCGCTCGGCCTGGAGCTCGCCGGCATCGGCGACGACTCCTTGCTGGCCGCCTACGTGCTCGACCCCTCCCGCGCCTCCTTCACCCTCGACACCCTGGCCCGGGAGATCCTCGACCACGAGACCATCCGGCGGCGCGACTTGGTCGGCACCGGCAAAAAAGCCACGCCCTTTGACACCGTCGCCGTGGAGGAGGCCACCCGCTTCGGGGCGGAGCGGGCCGAGGTCGCCCGCCAGCTCTCAGCGCGGTTGCCGCGGGCCATGGAGCAGGCCGATCTCGGCGGGCTCTACCGCGATCTGGAGGTACCGCTGACCACCGTGCTCTCCGACATGGAGCTCGCCGGTATCCGGGTCGACACCTCCCTGCTCGGCGACCTCGCCGTGGAGTTCGGTGGCCGGCTCACGGAGATCGAGAAACGGGCCCACGAGGAAGCGGGTGAAGTCTTCAACCTCGCCTCCCCCAAACAGCTCGGCGTACTGCTGTTCGACAAGCTCGGCTACCCAGCGAAAAAGAAGACCAAGACCGGCTACTCCACCGACCACGAGGTCCTCGAGGCCCTGGCGGTCGACTACGAGCTGCCGCGCATCATCATCGAGCACCGGCAGCTCGCCAAGCTCAAGTCGACCTACATCGACGCCCTGATCAAGCTCGCCGATCCCAACACTGGCCGGGTCCACACCACCTTCAATCAGGCCGGCGCCGCCACCGGCCGCCTGTCGAGCGTCGACCCCAACCTCCAGAACATCCCGATCCGGCGCGAGGAAGGCCGACGGATCCGCAGTGCCTTCGTGGCCGAGCCCGGCTGGGTGTTGATCTCCGCCGACTACTCGCAGATCGAGCTGCGGGTGATGGCGCACCTCTCCGGCGATGAGGCCTTCAGCGATGCCTTTCGGAGCGGGGAGGACATCCATCGCCGCACCGCCATGGAGATCCTCACCGGCGGTGACGAACCGGACGCCGAGGCACGGCGGCGGGCCAAGGCGATCAACTTCGGCATTCTCTATGGGTTGTCACCCTTCGGTCTCAGCCGCAGCCTGGGCATCCCCACCAAGGAATCCCAGAGCTACATCGAGCGCTACTTCGCCCGCTACCCGGGCATCCGCACCTACCTGGACCAAGTCGTCGCCGAGGCGGGCCGGCGTGGTTACGTCACGACCCTGTTTGGCCGGCGACGATTCATCCCTGAGATCCAGAGCCGCAACCGCAACCGCCGCCAGGCGGCACAACGCACCGCCATGAACACGCCGATCCAAGGGACCGCCGCCGACCTGATCAAAAAAGCAATGATCGGGGTCCACGACGCGCTCAAAGCCCGTCGCCTCGAAACCCGCCTTCTGCTACAAGTCCATGATGAATTGGTGCTAGAAGCGCCCGAGGATGAGCGTGACCAGGTAGTCGAGATGGTGCGCCAGGAGATGTCGCAGGTCGCGACCCTCGGGATCCCCCTGGTCGTAGACGTGGGCTGGGGACAGAGCTGGACCGAGGCGCACTGAGGTCCGGGAGAAGCCATGGCCAAGGCGGAATCCAAATCGAAGCGACGACGGACCACCACCCGGCTGAGCCGTGGTGCCGTCGACGCCGCGAAAATTGCGACCCTCGAGGAGCAGCTCCTAGCGGTCCGCGCCATCGGTGACGCGCTCGCCACCTGCGTCGCGCTCGACGACCTCTTCGATCAGGTGGTGCCCAACGTCACCCGCCTGATGAGCGCCGAGCGCTCAACCCTGTTCCTCTACCACGCCGAGAGCGAGGAAATTTGGTCCAAGGTCGCTGAGGGGGAGGGCCGCGAGATTCGCCTCAAGGTTGGCTCGGGCATCGCCGGCGCCGTGGCCGAGAGCCGCGAGCCGGTCAACATCGAGGACGCCTACGACGACCCGCGCTTCAGCCGCGAAGTCGACGCAGCCACCGGCTTCCGCACCCGCACGATCGCGGCGGTGCCGGTCGTCGATCGGGCTGGGAATCTGCTCGGCGTTATCCAGGCGCTCAACAAGCACGACGGAACGTTCAACGACGATGATTTGGGCTTGCTCGAGACGATCGCGGTGCAGGTCGCTTACGCGGTCGCGAACACCCGCCTCTCCCAGAACCTCCTCGACCAGAACCGGGAGTTGGAGGCGGCGCGCCACCGCGCCGAGCGCCGCAGGGCGGAGCTCGACCTGCTCTACCAACTCGAGCAGGAGACCACCGCCTCCGACGATCTCGACGGTCTGCTCGACTCGGTGATCGTGCGCGTCTGTGAACGCCTGCGCTCCCAGGCTGGCTCGGTGCTGCTCACCGATCAGGAAACCGGCCGCCTCTTCTTCCGCGGGGTGAGCGGCGAGAAGAAGGCCCAGCTCAGACGACTCAGCCTCAGCCCGGGCCAGGGCGTGGTCGGATGGGTGGCCGAGCGCGGCGAGCCGTTGGTGGTCAACCGCCCGGACGACGAAGACCGACACTGTCGTGACCTCGCCGACAAAATCGAATACCCGGCCGAGGCCTTGCTGGCGGTGCCCCTGCGTTGGGGTGACGAGGTGATCGGGGCCGTCGAGGTGCTCAACCCGATGCCGCGGCCCACCGGCGCGGTCGGCTATGACGACGAGGACCTCAAGGTCCTGACTCTGATCGCGGCTCAGGTCGCGAGGGCCGTGGCCTTGACCCGCGAACGACAGGTCAAGATTGACACCGATCGTCTGGCCTACCTCGGTCGCATGCTCGCCGGCGTCGCCCACGACCTGCGCAATCCAATGACCGTGATCTCCGGCTACACTCAAATCATCGCCATGGAGCCGGAGGAGGAGGAACGCCAGGTCCGCTGCGACCGGGTGTTGCATCAAATCGACGAGATGACCGCCATGATCGGCGACCTGCTGGCCTTCGCCCGCGGGGACACCCGAC
>JAUUZB010000429.1 GCA_030590185.1 Deltaproteobacteria bacterium | reverse complement strand
TTTTTTGGGGCTCCGCGAGCCGCTGCGCGTCTCGCTGCGCGCTCCGTGAGCCCCCTTTGGGGTCTCACTCCGCTGCTTTGGGAGCCGCCTGCGGCGTCTCCCTCCGCACACTCCGCGAGCCGGCTGCGCCGTCTCGCTCCGGTCTTCGCGAGCCGCTGCGCGTCTCGCTTCGGTTTCTTTTCTTGGGGCTGTTGCGTAGCTCGGGGCATTCGCGTGCGGCGGCCGAGGCGTGGTGAGCTGATGTTCCCCATTGCCGTTCGCCCTGAGCGAGCGAAGCGAGTCGAAGGGCCCTTCGACACGCGGCCGGCGATCGCCAGCCACGGCTCAGGACGAACGGAAATGAAACGGATCTCGTTCACTATGGTCCAGTCGAGGCGCCAGGCCTCACGCCTAGCGACGGCGGGCGCGCACGCACAGGAGCAAGAGACCGAGCAGGACCAAGAGCCACTCGGACCGGCCCGTAGCGTTGCAGCCAGTGGCTGGATCGGAAGCAGCCAGGTCGCTCGACTCGACGGCATCCGGGGGCACCGGAATGGGCGTCATCGAGATAGTGGTGGCCGTCGGGCGCGGCGCGACCACCTCCGGCCGATCAATAGTGACGGTCAGCTCATACGGAGTGCTCCAGCGGTCCGGTCGCCAGCGGTGGCGACCGACCACCTCGAGTTGATGCTCGCCTTCAACCGCCAGGCGCGGGTGGCGCAGGGCGAAGAGGCCGTCACTGCCCGAGCCGCGGAAGTTGAACCAGGGGCCGCCGTCAACGCGATAGGCGAGCTCGAGATCGGCGCCGCTGGCGAGATCGCTGGTGGCGCTCACCCGCACGGTGGAGATCTCCTCGCCGGTCCCTGGGCCGGAGACCAGGCCCGCCGCTAGGTTGCCGCTGCCGGTGCCCTTGCCGGTGCCTGCTCCGGGGTCGGGGGTAAAACACAGGGTGTTGAGCGGATCGGCCATGGCGTCGCCATTACAGAAGCGCAGGAAGACGGCGAGGTAGTCGCCCTCGGGTCCGGCCTGATCGATGGCGCGCATCCTGACCCCAAAGGGCATGCCGAGTGAGTCGCTGGCGAGCGGCACCTCGATCGGATCGCCGGTGAGCACCAGCGGCAACATCATGCCGAGCAGCGTCTCGAGGCCCTCGGTATCAAAGGGAGCGGTCATCTCGTTGTAGACCTCGGACACGTTGATCAGCTCCAGCCGATCGATCATCAGGGCGATGTCGCCGGTGGGGGTGGCCTCCATGCTGGCGCCCGCCAGAAGGTCGACGGTGAAGGTGAGGGCACGCACGTGGGAGTCGTCCACCAAGGGGTAGAGATCGATCCAGAGCTCGGGCCAGATGATGCTCAGGTGGCTGTCGACCTCCTCGCCGATCAGCTGGCCGGAGCCGTATTTGATCACCGGCGGGTAGCGCGGCGAGAGCACGATGTTCACCGGCGCTGCATCCGGGGCCAGATCGGCCAACCCGGGGGCCAGCAAGCTCACCATCGCCACCGTGGGCACGAGCGTGCCGCCCCCTACCCCCTCCGCCTTGATGTTCATGCACAGGCCGCCGCTGTCGAACAGCTCGAAGGCCGCGCGCTGCAACACGGCGTCACCGAGCAATAGCGCGAGGTCAAAGTCCTCCATCACGGGATCGCCGGTGTCCGGGTCGAGGGCCAGCACCTGTGAGCCGACGTCGGGCGCCGGGGGCAGGGCAAAGGAGGGAGGCGTGATCTCGGGCACGCAGGGACCGTGCTCGGCGCAGAAACCGACATCAAAATCGAAGTTCCAGCCGAGGTTGTCGGTGTTGCCGGTGACCGACGGTGAATGAACCGGCGGGGTCGCGCTGAGTTGGGCGACGGTGGCTGAGAACAGGAAACCGGTGGGGGTGGCCCGGGGGTTGCCAATCGGCAACTGCTCGCCGAGATCCAGGGCGCCTTCGGTCTCGAGGGTGCTCTCGGCGAACTGTTGGAGCACCAGATCGACGATGCTGTTGGCCAGCAGATCGTCGATGAGCATGGTCTCGAACAGGAACTCGGTGAAGGCCTCACCCCAGTTGATCAGGCCACACTCGAAACTGCACATGTCGCCGAATATGGGCACGTCGGTGTCACAGGCCGGATCCGAGAGCTCCGCGCCCACCACGATGTTGAACTCGACGTCCATGACAACGTTGACGTCCTCGCGGTCCAGCACCAGGTACGGCTTGAGATCGGCGCCGAGCTCGATGCGCGGTCGGACGTCGAAGCGCATCGAGCGGATCACGAAGCCCGGCGGCGCGTCCTCATTGACGAAACAGGCCGCGAACTCGGCGGGATAAACCACCATGTCGAGGGAACCGGTGATGTACTGATCGCCGTAGGCCGCCTGGTCGGAGCACTGGGAGATCGCCGGCGCGTCGCAGCCCATGGTCACCGCCAGCCGGCCGGCGCCGCCGCCGTCGGAGATCAAGCCGACGCGGATGTTCCCCTCCATACTGTCGAGGTCGATGGCCAGGTAGCTGGCCGGTGAGATGGAGTCCGAGCCCATGTAGAACCGCACCCGGTTCGGGTAGATCGGGTTTGGATCCATGGCGCAGGAGGCGGTGCCATCCGCCGGCGCGTCCACGCATCCGGCCGCGATCAAGTCAGGGACCCCCTCGGCAACCGAGGCCAACCCGGTCTCGGTCAACCGCACCCGAACCGCTTGGCGGGTGGGGGCCGCCGTCACGTCGTCGCGTGGGTAGGTATACGCAGACTCGCCGCCGCAGCCCTGGGTATCACCACAGGAGCAGAAGGCCAGCGCCAACAGGGGGATCAACAGGCGTCGCATGGCATTTTGTACGCTGCCAGACGCGACCCGGCAAGGCTATTCACGGTCCCTCCCCAGGCAGTCGAGTTCCAGCCCCGCCGGGTGGATAGGCGTCCGTCTTCCTTGACCCGAGGGCCACAGCGACCAGTGGCAGAGCACCGCTCACGCCCACCGCCCGGAGGGCTCATGGGGCCTCTTGGTGCTCCCCCTCAGCGCACGAAGCGCGGCCGACGACCCTCGAACAGGGCGGAGAGGCCCTCGAGGGCGTTGGGGTGGCCGAGGACCTCGGCCAAGGCGGTCTTCTCCGCACCCAGGGCCGCGGTGTGGTCATTGCGGTCCGCCAACTCGGTCAAATCCGCGATCCAGGTCAGGACGTTGGGCGCCTTACGGCGTACCGCCTCGGCGACCTGTGTGCTGCCCACCCCGCCGGGCAGGGTGAGACTCCCGTCCACGAGACCCTCAACCGGGACCGCGGCCAGAAACGCGCCCACGTCCTTCATCTCCGAGGCCGCGACCTGAACCGGTGCGCCAGCTCGCTCCGGCGCCTCGAGCACCGCTTCGCGCAGGGCCGACTCCACCTCCTCGCCGTGCTCGGTCCGCACGATGCGCCAGGCGAGGCCGGTGTCGACCAGCTGATCCGCCGAGAGCGAAATCCCACTGTAGAGGACATAGCGCGCCACTCCCTTGCCCACCCGCCGCGCCAGTCGCCAGGTGCCGCCGTGGGCCGGCAACAGACCGAGTTGGGAGTCGGGGAAGGCCAGGGCCGCACGCGGCGTGGCCACGATTCCATGGCAGGCGAGGGCCAACTCAGCCCCGGGACCCTTGGCCACGCCATCGAGCAAGCAGAGCACCGGCTTGTCGCAACTCGCGATCCGAGTGAACACCTCCCGACTCGCGGCGGCGCAGTCCAGGATCGGCTGCACCTCCCCGGAACGGACGTGGTTGGCCAAGGACGTCAAGTCCGCGCCGTTGGAGAAGGTCTTGCCGGCACCCGCGATGATGATGGCGCGCACGGAGGGATCCCCGACGGCCTCGTCGAAACGCACGGCGAGTTGCCGGATCATCTCGCGGCCGAGCACGTTGAGTCGGTCCGGTCGGTTCAGGGTTAGGCGTGCGATGCCGTCCTTGGTGACTCGCTGGGACACGCGGCTCAGCTCAAAGGGCGCGGCGCGGCCGAGCTGTTCGGTTAGGCGGCCCGGTGGCTCGAGGTCGTGACGAACCTCGACGCGCCTACAGAGCTCCCGGGTTTGTTCGAGCCCAAAGTTGTTCATCATCTCGAACGGGCCGAGCGGCCAGTGCAAGCCCATCCGGGCGCCCACGTCCACGTCGTCGATGCTGCCCACGCCGTCCGAGACCAGCTGCAGCGCCACGTGAAAGACCATGCCGCACAGGCGATCGGCGATCTCAGAGGCGCGCTCGAAGTCGATCTCCCCGGTGAGCTCCCACGGCGTGCCGTTGTGCACCTGCAGAGCCAGCGCCGGTGGGGGGGCGTAGAGCTCGCCGAGGCGCTCTTGCAGGGAGCGGGCGGCTTGCAGCGCCACCGGGATGCCGGCCAGGTTCATCAACTCAAAGGGGCCGCGCTTGGTGCCGAAGGTCCCCTTGGCGACCTCCTCGATCGTCGCGAGGTTGACCCCCTCCTCGTGGATCCGCACCGCCTCGTTGGTGAGTGGCACCCAGAAGCGATAAACGAGGAAGCCGGGGGCGTCCCGCGCCGCGATCGGTGCGTTGCCGATCCGCTCCATCAGCTGCCAGGCCGCCGCGCTCACCTCCTCGGCGGTGTCGGCGTGCTCGACCACCTCCACCAGGTGGTTCTTCACCGGGTGGAAGAAGAAGTGCAGCCCCAATACCCGCTCCGGGGCGCGGCAGGCCGAGGCGAGCTCCCCGACCAGAAAGGAGGTGGTGTTGGTGGCGAGGATCGTCTCTGGGGTCGTGAGCTCCCCGAGCTCTGCGAACAGGGCGCGCTTGGCATCGAGCACCTCGTCGATCGCCTCGATGACGAGCTCGGCCTCGCGCACCTCGGCGAGCTCCGTGGTGGGCCGGATGCGATCGAGGATGCGATCGACCTCGTCGCCGGTGAAGAGCTCCTTCTCCAGGCCTTCGACCAGAACCCGCTCGATCCGCTGCCGACCCGCCTCCGCCGCTTTTTGATGGGTGTCGACCAACACCACGCTGAGTCCGGCGGTGGCGAGCTTCTGGGCGATGCCGCTGCCCATGGTACCGGCGCCGATCACAGCGACCGTCGAGATCTTCATGGGCAAAGACTACCGGGGGCCCGAGGGGG
>JAUUZB010000858.1 GCA_030590185.1 Deltaproteobacteria bacterium | reverse complement strand
GCGCCGGCCCCGACTACCCACCGGTGCCGTCCAGCGGGGACGGCCGGCATTTCTGTGACCTGACCGATTTTCCGCTCTGGGGTTTCCATGGCACCGCCGACACCACTGTCACCTACACCACCGGCCGCGCCACCCCGGCGATGGACGACCGGATGAACAGCCGTTGTCTCGCCAGCGGGGATCTCTTCCTCTTTGATCCGGCCGATTACGACGGCTGGGGCCACGCCATCTGGAACAGCGTTTACAGCCGGGACGACATCTACACCTGGCTGCTCAACCAGCGGGTGAGCGACCGGCCCGCGCCCTAGACGCACCAGATGTCCGTCGACTTCAAACCCAGGCCCGACTACACTTCGAACGTGAATAGGCCCCGCGCGATCGCCGCCTTGGTCGCAGGAACCGTCGCGGTTCTTGCGGGTTCGGCCTGCGCCCGGGCTGGCTACGATGGGTACGCCGCCGGCGACAGCGCCAGCAGCAGCGCCGGCGATGGCGCTGTGGGCACCGGCGGTACCTCAGGCGGCGGGTCCGGTGGAAGCGGGGCGAGCGGGGGGAGCAGCGGATTGAGTACGGCCTCGCTGCTCGACGTCGTATTTCTCAGTAACGATGGCGACTACATCACCGGCCAAACCCTCACCATTGAAGCAACCTTCTCGGAGAGCGTCACCGTCACGGCGGAGATGCTGGTCAACGTTCAGATCGGCTTCGATACCCGACCGATGACCGTCGACACTCCCGGCACCGCCACCTCCTTCGCCCTGAGCTACCTGGTGCAAGCAGGTGACCTCGACCTCAACGGCGTGGAGCTGCTGTCGCCACTGGACGCCGCCGAGGCCACCATCGAGGACGGCGCCGGCCTGACCGTCGTCGACCTGGACTTCCCAGTGCCGGCGAGCGACGGCATCACGGTCAATGCCGCCGGCTACACCCTCTCCGCCGGGACCGCCGCCCACAACACCACCACCTGTCTCATCTCCGAAGAACAGAAGCTGATCGTCGGTGCCCACGAATACCGCCCTAGCCTGCTCACCGACACACCGGATCCCATCGCGGTGGTCTTCTTTCTCCACGGCGCCGGGGAGAACGGCGGCGGCGGCGTCTACGACGGCCCCCTACTGGTGAGCACCGGCCTACCCCAGGACGTCGACAACGGCATGGAGATCCCGTTGTTCGTCTTCTCGCCACAGGTGAATTTCAACTGGAACGGCGGGCAACGCGCCATCCGCAGCTATATCGAGTGCGTGCTCGATGAAAACCCGCGCGCCGATCGGGACCGGGTCTACCTCACCGGCCTGAGCAATGGCGCCATGGCGACCTGGAGCTTCGCCTCGGAGAACTTCGACCTGATCGCCGCCGGCGCTCCCATCGCCGGCTTCAGCGAGAGCGCCTATCCCCTCGATTATGATCTGATGCGCTACACACCGATCTGGGCCTTCCACGGCGACGCCGACACCGTCGTTCACATCGACAACGGCTGCTGCGGGGCAAGCCCGAGCGGTCGTGGCACCCGCTCCATCATCAACGACTGGCTCGCGCACCCCGTCCAGGCCGTGCCGCTACCCAAATACACTGAGTTTCCCGGCGCCGATCACGGCATTTGGGGCGGCATCTACGATGGCTCCTCACTCAGCGGCGAGTCCCCAGCCAGCCTCTACACCTGGCTGTTGCAGCACGAGAGAGACGTATCCCTGCTGGCCCCGATGGCGTTGCCGCTGGCCGAAGCCACTCCGACGCAATTCGAGGTCAACCGCAGCCAGGGCTTGATCGACCGCATGCCATCCGGACAACTGCGCACCGACCTCCAGCTACGGCTCGACGTCGTGCAAACGGCGGTCATCGCCGAGGTCGAGATGGTCGTAGCGGCTGCCGAGGCAAGCGCTGACCGCCTCGACCTGTTCCGTGCCTCGCGACTCAACGACAGGCTCAACCCCGGCCCAACGCGAGACGCCTTCGACGCCCGTCTGGCGGCCATCGTGGTCACGTCACCGACCCGCGTCTTGATCGACGTGCAGCGCTGGGGACCGCCGGCATACCCTCCCTGGACCTCGACGGACGCCGCCGACCCGAGCGTTGACGCCACCGACGTCACCCGCGGCACTGGTTTTCCAGATGACACCGGCGCCGCGACGACGGTTGGCGCCCGCGTCACCTCGGGCTTCAGTGAGCTCAGCGGCGGCGCCACCACCGATCGCGACGTCGGCCTCATCCCCGACATGGTCCTCACCGGGGGCTACAACGTCCGAGACGCCGAGACCGCCATCCTGACGATCACCGGCCTGACGCCCGCGGCCAACTACAACATCGTCCTGCTGGCCTCCCTTGGTACGTCCGGCGACGCCGGGACCACCTTCACCGTGGGCGGCTCGAGTCTGACCATCGACGCCATCGGAAACCTCGATACCTTCAGTCGCTTCGACGGCGTCGCCGCCAGCGGCGCTGGCGAGATCGACATTCAGGTGGAAACCGACGACGACGTTGGCACCGGGCACCTCACCCTAGTCATGGTCGAGGGCCCTATCTAGAGGCCGGTCGAGGCGCGCTCAGTTCTCCCACCAGGCCCCGATCTCCAAATAGACCCGGTGGTCGTCATAGTCCCAGAGCGCGTCGTTGCTCCACTGCTTGAGATAGCTGTAGCTCCCCTTGATGCTGAAGGCATCAGCCAGCCGCCACTCGATCGCCAACCCGGGGCGCAACCAACCATCCGCCTGAATTTCACCCCGGTCGAGCCCGTTGTCGTCGTAGGCGGGTCGTGCGAGGAACCGCCGCATCCCGCCGGTGAGCGCGAGGGCGGCGGTCACCGAGTCCTCGAGCTCCCAGGTCATCTTGGCGGTGGCGGCGACCGACCCATAGGAGTCGAAGTGGTTGATCAGCTCCGGATCGACGGCCGGGTCTTCGATCCCAAAGGGACCGAGGTAGTAGTAGGAGTCGTCGGTGAGGTTGAGCAGACCGACCAGACCGACGTCGAAGCTCAGGTCGAAGAAGGGCTCGTAGGACAGCACCGGCGCCAACCCGAGCTCGTGGCCGGTGCGCAGGGTCGAGGTTGAGCTGCCATCGGACTCGAGCAGGTAGCGCTCGCTATAGAAGCGCGCCACATAGGTGAAGGGCAGGGCCAGCTCGACGTAGTCCCCGAGCAGAACTTCGTAGCGCAGCTCGGCGGCGTGGCTGAGGTTGTCGAGATCGTACTCTGGGAATTGATCGGAACGAAAACGGTAACGCAGCTTGAGCGTACTCGCCTCGCCCGCCTCCCACCGCGCGCTGGCGCCGCCGAGCACGCTCCACAGGTTGTACTCCCGACGGTCGGGGTAGAACACCTGGTCGCCACCGGCGTGGACCGAGAGGTAGAGGGTTTCGACGGGCCGATAGCCCACCACCAGGCCGAGACTGTT
>JAUUZB010001060.1 GCA_030590185.1 Deltaproteobacteria bacterium | reverse complement strand
TACCTACGTCAACATGATCGCCCTAGAGCCCACCCATGAACAGAAGCTGGTGAGCTGCGACGGCATCCGCTTTGGGGAGCGGGTCTACTACTTCCTCGCTGGGCAGTACCTGCTGCACTTCCTCACCCACTGGATCGATCAGCGGACATCGTAGCGCCGTCGCCGCCAGAGGGCTGCGACCGCCGTGAGACCTCGGAGCCCTAACGCCGCCGCCGCCAGAAGACTGCGACCGCCGTGAGACCTCGGAGCCCTAGCGCCGCCGCCGCCAGAAGACTGCGACCGCCACGAAACCCAGGAGCCAAACGGCCGCGGGCTCCGGGCTCGCCCCACAGGTGCAACCGGTCGGTTGGACGTCGCCCGCTTCGCTGTCGCCACCACCCGGGCCCCCATCACCGCTCACGCTGCCGCCGGTATCGCCGCCCGAGCTCACATCGTCCCCGCCGGTCATGCCGGCGGTATCTCCCCCCGTCGCCGTCGTGTCGCCGGCGATGTCCGTGTCACCGAGGGGACCGCCGTCCGCGCCGCCGCCATCAGGTCCACCACCGCCGCCGCCCACCACGGCCAAGCGAGCTGAGCGAGCCGGGATCTCCACGTCGAGGGCGCCAGCCGCCACGCTGACACTGCCACGGGCACCGAGCACCCCGGCCGGCTCGAAACCGAACAGGGTGGCGGTGCCGTCGAGCGCCTCGTTGAGAGTTACCTTCGCGGTGATCGTTTGAAGATCCTTGTTGAAGAGGAGCACGAGCAACTCGCCGCCGGGCGCGCGTACCGCGTAGGCACCGAGCTGATCCACCGAGGCGGTGCTCGCGACCAGGCTATCCCCCACCACCCGCGAGCCGAGGCCGTCGTAGTTGAGGAACAAGGCGAAGGCGTCCTCCATCTTGCCGCCGTCATCCGGTGCCACCCAACGGGTGGCGATGTCGACGCGCTCGCGACCGAGAATGGCGAGCACCTCTGCTTGCGCTAGGACCGCCGAGTCGCCCTCGCCGTCGCCCCAGTTGTACTCCGTGATGGCGATGCCGATCCCCGGGCAGTGGTCGTCGATCCAACCGCGCACCATCGGGATCAGCTCCACCGGCTGGCCGATCCAGGACTCGGCGACATAGGTCGGGTCGTAGAGATCCTTGACCGAGCGTAGTCGCCGGGCGGCCACGTCAACGCTCTCGTCGGTGCTCAGGGGCACGCCGCTCGCCTGGGGGTAGTAGTGGATGTCGAGGTAGTCGACCAGGCGCACCCCCTCGGCCGCCTCGTAGGCGCAGACCTGATCCAGGTACCAGGGCAAGAAGGCGACGTCGCCGTGGGCGAGCCGGTCCGGGTCAACCGCGCAGCCATCGTCGGCCGAGTACAGGTAGGCGCACCAACCCCAGAGCACCGGGCCGAGCACCAGGGCGTCCGGATCCTGGGCCTTGATCGCCGCGCCGTAGGTTTCGGTGAGCCCCCAGAGCTCGTCGTAGGTCACCTCGGCGGGGTGAACGTCGCGGTGGGTGTCGTGCCAGAGCATCGGCTCATTATCCAGGGCAAAGAGGCGCACGCCGCCCGCGCCTGCGGTGCCGAAGGTCCCGGCCAGGTGCGCCATCCAATCGCTGGCAAAGGTCGGTCCGATGACACGAGAGGTGTCGGCTGGGTCGTTGCCGGTGATGGGGGTGCCACCCAAGGCGATGCCGTTGCCCGCGTCCGGTTCACACCAGGCGGCGCCGCCGGAGGCGGTGCACTCGGTCTCGGTTTGGGCGCCGTAGGTGGCGACCGAGAAGCCCCAACGTCGCTCGCGGTCGAGGGGGGTCCAGCCGATCAACGGTATGGTGATCATGGCTTGACCGCCATGGTCGCGGGTGGCCTGGACGAACCGATCGGCGGCGGACCCATCGGGCAGGAGGCTCGGGTCCGGGTGGCTGTTGGCGATGTTGTAGTAGAACCAATCGGAGCCCCGGTTGGCGACGTCATCCTCCCAGGAGTACCGGGTGGTCGAGTTGCCGCCCCAGCGGCGAAGCGGATAACGCAGGCGTGCGTGTTGGCTGTCGTCGCCGAAGTTGACGCCGTAGACCCGGGGATCAATGGTGCCCAGGACCTGAGTCGCATCGACCTGTACGGCGACCTCGGTCGACGGCCCCGGACCGGTCGACTCGGCGAAGCTGATCCCGTCGATATAGAGGACGCCCTGGTCCCCGCCGCTGCCGTCCGCGAACCACACACCATCGAACACCGCGCCCGGGGTGACGCCAAAAGCATCGAAGGGAAGGTGGACCTCGGACCAGGTTCCCGCCACCGGGCCGCCGGTCAGGTGGTCATGGAGGTCGACCGTGCCGGCCGGGGTGCCGCCCACCAACAACGCGATCGAGATGCTCTGGCCGCCGGCGGTGCCGCCGTGGATCCAGAAGTCGAGCGCTCCGTAGTCGACGGAAGAAATGCCGGCGCTGCGGGTCAGATAGAGAGCCTCCCAGTTGTCCGGCTCGAGGGAGATGGCCGCGCTGCCGGACTGCACCGTGGTGCCGTGGCTGAGATCAACCGTGGCCCAGCTCCAATCCTCGAAACCGCTCTGCAGGGCGTCATCGTACGCGACCAACGGGGCTGAGAAGGCGGGGGAAGATATGAAGATCAGGCAGGCAACGATAGTGGCGACGCGCATGCTACGAGCGTAGTCGCAAAGATGCCGGCCGTCGAGCTTGGGTGTTTTTTTTGGGGTGTCGTTCCCTAAGATCGAGGCAAGGATCGGCGGGCGGCGGCCTCCGGCTCCGGAAGAGGGGCCTCGAAGCTGCGCAGAGCGTTGGCGGTGTTCCGGGACACTCGCGAGGGAGCCTGGGAGTAGGGCGCGGATGGCGT
>JAUUZB010000012.1 GCA_030590185.1 Deltaproteobacteria bacterium | reverse complement strand
GCCGCATCTCGACATAAACCGGGGGCCGCATCTCGGGATAGATCGGCGGCTCTGGCGGCCGCATCTCGACATAGATCGGCGGTGCCGGCGGCTCCGGGGGCCGCATCTCGACATAAACCGGGGGCCGCATCTCGGGATAGATCACCGGCTCGGTGGGTTTCTGCTCGGTCTGGCCCGTGGGGGGCTTGGGTAGCAACCCGCCACCGGGCAACACCTGCGGCAGGGTGTCGTCGACCACCACTGGCTCATCGCTGGTCTGCTGCACCGGGCCGGCGTCCACCTTGGGCGTCTGCCGGTGGTCCACCTGGTCTCTGATCTCTTGACTGATGACCCCGGCGTCCCCCTCGGATTGTTTGGCCTTCGACTGCTCGACCTGCTTCACCGACTGATCCTGCTGGATGATCGGTCCGTCGTTCTTTACTTTCATGGTCGGTCTCCTGGAGAGTCCAATTCAATTGGCACGGGCCGCCCAGGACCCTACAAGTCAGACCCATCTGTGTAAAGGTTCGACGGTGCTAGGGGGCAACCCGTCACTCCGCCTCCTCGTCGATGAGCTCCCGCAGGAGGCTCGACTCGACCCACTCCTCGGAGCCGTCGTCGTAGGCGAGAAAGATGCGCACGGTGGCGGTGTTCACGTCCATGACCGTGGCCGGGTACCACTTGCCGGTGTTGCGCCAGTTCACCTCGCAGCGGTCGCCGGGCTTCCAATCACCGCCCGTCGGTTTTTGGATCCCGGTGGTGGGCTCGTGCTGCTTAACAAAGAATTGCAGTCTGTCTTCGGTGACCTCCTCCAGGGTCCCGTCGGTGTGGCGAATGAGGAAGGTCTTGTCCTTGAACCCGAGGAGGGTCGCCAGCCACCAGGTGCCGTCAACGTTCCGGGCCGACACCTGCACGCCAGGCCGCCACCTGCCGCGTCCCTTGGAGCGTCGGACCGAGCTGCAGAAATCCAACTGGTAGCCCCGCCACTCGAGGAGCTCGTCGCCAGTGGTGAGCTGCAGATCGATGTCGCTGAGGCGAAAGCCCGTCTTTGACTTCTCGTCAGCCATGAAACCGCCGGTCTCCTTGATGAAGGTGACGCGGCTGAAAGTGGTGTGCCAGGCGTTCCAGAACTTGCGCCCGTCGTTCTCGTCCGCCCGGGGCTCGGCGCAGTACTGTTCCCTGGCGTTGGTGTTCATGCCGTAGGCGGCGGCGACCGTCTTGGCGATCAGCTCCTCGGCTCTGGGATTGAGCCGAACCTCGCTGCCGGCGACCCGGTGAAAGGAGCTCAGCACCTGCCTGAGAAAGGCCTCGAGCTTCTTGGGCGTGGCTTCCCGGAGCATTCGGAAGGTGAGGGCGATGGCCTGCTTTTCGCTTTTGAGCTCCGGGATCTTGACCGTGGGCAGCACCGCCAGATTGGTCTTGGCCTTGGCGTCCATGTGCGCGGCGTAGATCGGTTTCAGGTCGGCGCGCGCCTCTGGCGTCAGCTCTGTTTCGGCGAGCACCTCATCCGCCTTGGTCGGGGTGCCAGCGCCTTCGGCGAGCCGCCAGGCGGCTTTGAAGCTCTTGCGCTCGAGCTTGATCTTCAGCCGCTTCTTGACCTTGTCGAGGCCCGCCTCGGTCTTGAGGTCGAGCACCATCTCGATCTCGATTTCGAGCTGATTGAGGCTCGGCCAGGTCAGGCTCTGCTTGGGGGCGATTTTGATCGCGTAGATCTTGGTGACCTGGGCCGCGGTCCTTCGCCCGAGGACCTCGCCCCAGCCGGCCTGGGCCAGGGCGATGACCTCTTTGCCCCTGGGCGCCGGAATTCCCTGGTACGTGGTCTCGTGGTCCCACTCGTGGAAGGTGAAGCGGCGACGGTTGTCAACCTTGACGGCGATCATGCCTTTCGAGATCCGTTTGATCTTCTTTTTGCCCGACACGCCCCCATAGCGAGAGCAACGCAGCTTCCGGTGCCAGAAGGTCTCGGTCAGCACGTACGAAGCTTCCGCCTCCTCGACGTCCCGCTTCTCCTTATAATAGGCGCCCGAGCCCTCGTACGTGCACTTGATGACATCCCGGTAGGGGAGGTACTTCTTGACCTTCTTCTTGCTGGGTGGCTTGGCCGCCTGGACCGGATGTACGCAGAGCAGGCCAAAAATCAATAAATTGAGCCCTGCGATCAGGCTGAGGCGCGAGCCGGTAACGATGGTGCCGCCGCGGTACATGACGAACCAACAATAACCCAACAATAGATCTGGACCGAAATGCTCGCCAGCCAAGAGATTCGCTCCCATGCCATGCGGCTCCTGCGATGCTAGGAAAAACCAATCAAGGGGAGGCCCCCAAAGCGGCGAGCCCCTCGTCGGCAGCCGCGCCCCCGGTGGCGTTGGTGAGCATGCCGATGCTCTCCTGCCGCGATCCCTCCTACCAGCTCGCCCTGTTGAAGCCGCTGCTGGAGCGCGCGGGTTATGCCGTCGAGACCTCCTCCCTGTTCATGTACTTCGGCCGCTGGGCCGGCTGGCGGTTGCAGGAGGTCCTGAGCGACGTGCGCCCCTCCATGGTGGGGGAGTGGCTCTGGTCCAAGGCCGCCTATGATTACGAAGGCGACCCGCCCGCCTATCTCGCGGCCAACCAGGAGAGTCTGGCGCAGGTCTTTGCCGAGGCCGACTGCGACTTCGCCGACCTCGTGCGCCTGCGCGACGAGGGGGTGCCGGAGTTTTTGGAGTTCTGCCTCGAGGCGGTTGAGTGGAGTCGCTTTGGTCTGATCGGCTTCAGCGTGGTGTTCCAACAGCTAGGGGCGAGCGTGGCCCTGGCCCGCGCCATCAAACGACGCCATCCCGACATCCCGATCATCTTCGGAGGCGCCAGCTTTGAGGATGACATCGCCGATGAGCTGCTGCGCCGGGTCGACGCCGTCGACTACGTGCATTGCGGCGACGGTGAGGAGAGCTTCCCGGAGCTCGTGCGGCGTTTGTATGCCGGTGAATCCATGACCGGCCTGCGCGGCCTCATGTGGCGAAATAGGACATCCGAGGAGCAGATCGAATACGCCGGCCGCGCCCCGAGCTTCATGGATCTCGACCGCCTGCCGGCTCTGGACTTCGACGAGTATTTCCACGCCCGCGACCACGGCGGCTATGCGTCCTCTGGGATCGCGCGGCGTCCCTGGCTGCCCATCGAGACCGCCCGGGGGTGCTGGTGGGGAATGAAGCACCAGTGCACCTTCTGCGGCCTCAACCGCGCCGGCATCGAGTTTCGCTCCATGTCGGCGACCCGCGTGCTCGAGATGATGCGTGACCTGTCGCGGCGTTACGGTCTCTTCGCCTTCAACGCCATCGACAACATCATCGATCCCAACTACGTTGACGAGTTGTTCGGCGCCCTCGCCGAGCAACACACCAACTACATCATTCACTACGAGGCCCGGGCGAACCTCGGTCGCCGCCAACTGCGCCGCATGAAGCAGGGCGGCCTCTACTCGCTCCAGGCCGGGGTGGAGAGCCTCAACACCCGCATCCTCAGCCTGATGCGCAAGAAGATCACCGCGGTGCGCAGCCTCGAGCACATCAAGTGGTGCACCTACTACGGCGTAAAAAATCTTTATAACATCCTGGTGGGCTTCGCTGGCGAGCGCGCCGAGGACTACGCCGAGCAGGTGGAGCTGATCGGCAAGATCGGTCATCTGGAGCCGCCCTACGCCGCCGCCCGGGTGCGGGCGGATCGCGGCTCCCCCATGCAGACCGACGCCGACGCCCTGGGGATCCAGAACCTGCGCCCCAGCCGGCCCTATGCCTTCATCTTTCCCCCCCACTTCGACCTGCCGCGCATCGCCTACTATTTCGAGCACGACTCGGATCAAATGTTACCCGCGGCCGCCTACGCCGAGCTGTTCGCCGCGGTGGCGACCTGGCGTGGCCGCTGGCGGGAGGGCGCGCCACCCTTCCTGCGTTACCGCAAGGGGGTCGACACGTTATTCGTGGAGGATGGTCGCGCGCGACCGGTGGTGCGCACCACCATCATGGACGACCGGGCCCGGTTGTACGAATGGTGCCACGAGGCCAAGAGCCGCGAGCGGATCGCCGCGCAGTTCACCGGCGCCTGGGTCGACGATGCCCTTCAAGATTTCGTCACGCGTGGATTGATGGTCTATCTCGACCGGCGCTACCTGTCGCTCGCCTTACCGATGAATCGGGATTGGTGAGCGCGCTTTGTTCGCCATGCCACGAGCTGTGAAACGCCACCCGCGGACCGCTGGCTACCCCCGGGAGCAGCTAGAGGTTCTGACATCGAGGCTCATGGCCCTGGCCCGTGTGAAGTTGACACGATGACAGCTCAGGAGCACGGACAGATCGCACTCATGATGGTGATTTCCCACTTTCCCAGCTGCATCAACGGTGCTCCGTGGCATCGCGGCAGGAGGAGCGCATGACCCTGGCGAAGACCAGCACTGCCCTGCTCGGCGACCTCCGGCAGCTCATCGAGCAGAGCCGTGGGCGCGCGGCTGTCACAATCAACAGCGAGCTCGTGCTCCTATACTGGAAGGTCGGTCAGCGGATCCGGACCGACCTGCTCGGTGAGGAACGGGCCGAGTACGGAAAGCAAATCGTCTCGACTGTGGCTGTCCAGTTGAGCGCCGAGTATGGGCGCGGCTTCAGCCGGCGCAATCTGTACAACATGCTCCGGTTCGCCGAGCACTTCCCGGACGAGGAGATTGTGCACGCACTGCGGACACAATTGACCTGGACCCACCTGCGCGAGTTAATCGCCATCGATGACCCGTTGAAGCGGCAGTTCTACACCGAAATGTGTCGCGTCGAGCGGTGGGCCACGCGGACGCTCAAGGCCAAGGTCAGCGGGATGCTCTACGAGCGGACTGCCATCGCCAAACGACCCGATGCGGTCATCAGCCGTGACCTCGACGCCCTACGGGACGAGGACAAGCTGGCTCCGGACCTCATCTTCCGCGACCCCTACCTCCTCGATTTCCTCGGCCTGCGCGGCGACCACAGCGAGGACGACCTCGAAGCCGCCATCCTTCGGGAGTTGGAGACCTTCCTGTTGGAGCTAGGGACGGGCTTCAGCTTTGTCGCGCGGCAAAAGCGAATGTCTATCGGTGCCGACGATTTCTACCTGGACCTGCTCTTCTTCCACCGGCCCCTGCGGGCCCTCGTGGCCATCGAACTCAAACTGGGTCGTTTCGACGCCCGCGACAAGGGACAGATGGAGCTCTACCTGCGTTGGCTCGACAAGTACGAGAGGCAGCCAGGCGAAAGCCCGCCGCTCGGGCTCATCCTCTGCAGCGACAAGAACCAGGAGCAGATCGAGTTGCTGGAGTTGAGCGAAGGGTCCCTGCGGGTGGCGAGTTACCTCACTGAGCTGCCGCCGAGAGAGATCCTGGAACGAAAGCTCATGGAGAGTGTCGAGTACGCCCGCGCTCATATCGCCCTGCCGGCGTCGAACGGGGAGGATCGATCACCATGAACCCTAGCCATCAACGGGGTCTGGTCGTCGGTTGGAAATCACCAGCGCCCCCCCGCAGCGTCTAGCGGACCAAGAGCGTGCCCACGCTGGCCGCCCCACCGGCCACCGACGGACTCAGCAGACCATCGTTCTGGAGGGAGAGGGAGTTGATGCGGATGCGCCCGGCGGCGCCGCCGCCCCCCCCTGAATCGCGGGAGGTGCTGTCGTTTGTTTCGTGGCCGACTGCCCCATCGATCTTTTCAGCGGCACCGCCGAGTCCGCCGTCGCCGCCCCCTAGACCTTCACCAACGCCCCCCGCCGCCTGTTCCAAACCCGCTGTGCCCCGTTGGCCGGACCGGCCAACATCCGTAGACGCTCAGGTGCAGTCTCCGCCACCTCCACCTCCACCGTTGGCCGCGAGGATGGCCGAGCTGTCGATCAGCACCGAGGGTGACTCGAGCAAGATCGCGCCACCGGCTCCTCCGCCGGTCCCTCCGCCGGAGATCGTCTCTGCGCCGCCTTGGCCCGCCGCCGTGATGATGCCCTGGGCTCCAATCCGGATGGAGGAGGCCGCCGAGATTTGGATCGCGCCGCCGCCGGCACCACCGCGACCTGGCAAGCTGTTTGCGTAGCCCTCTGCAAAGGCCCCGCCGGCGCCCCCCGGGCCGCCCATCAGGGGGATCAAGGAAGGCGACCCGCACAAACCTCCGCCGGGCGTTTCCCCGTAGGTGATCGGGCCGTTGGTCAGGTTCGCCGAATAGTTCACCGCTCCGCCCTCGCCCCCCAATCCGCCGTGACCGCCGCCGCCGCCGCCGGAGGCGCAGAGATCGGGACAAATATTGGTCCCCTGGCCCAGGCTCCCTCCACAGGCGCCCTCGCCCGCGAATCCGGGAGCGCCGCCAGCGAAGCCGCCCGGCCCAGGGTCGACGCCCTGGGCGCCCACGTCGAGGGTTCCGTCGATCTGAACGTCCCCGGTGGCGGCGATGGCAAAAGCGATGCCCCCGGTGACCTGCACCTCGACGCCGACGGGTAGCGTGAAGTTGCGCATGGACAGCACGCCGAGGCCGCTGCCATCCTCCTGGGTGGTCGCCTGGAAGATCGTCGAGGTGTTGGAATCGTTCGTGCCCGCCGGTCGGATCACCCCCGTCGGTGACAGGATCTCGCCGTTGTCGCTGTCGATGATGACCGGGGACCCGGCGCCGGAGAAATCCAAATCCCCCAGCTCCTCCGCAAAGCAATCGTCAGGAATGTTGCTGGCCGTATGGCAGGCGGAGGTAGTCTCATCACTACCCAGGGGGCAGCCCGGCGTTTCCCCGCCATCGATCGCTTCGAAACCACCTCGCCCGCAGGCCGAGCCACCGGCCAATAGCGAGGCAATGAGGATGGCCCTCAGGCAGTTCATCATCTCACCCATCTCGCTCTGCTCGCCAAATCAGCTGCACCCGTCCCCATTCTTTCACCCGCCCGACGGACACTCGACCTCGAGCACCGAGCGTTCGTTGTTGTCGTCGTGGCATTCGAAGGCCGGCTCGATACCGTCGGCGGGGTTGGCGATGACGGTGAAGTCGTAGCCATCGACCGGAGGCGAGCCGGTCGGGACGCAGCTCGCGCCCATCCACGAGCAGTCGGCCACCGCGTCGCAGTCGGTGCCGATGGTGATCACGCTGCAACTGAAGGCGGCCGAGACGTCGGCGCCGAGGCCGGGCAACAGCGCGTAGGGCAACGGCACGGTGGCAAAGGGGATCCCGGGCCCCCCCGCCTCGGGCGCTACATAGAAGACGATCGGTACGCCTGCCGCGATGCCGGCCCGACCGCGGTTCACCACCCGCGCGTAGAGCAGGATGGTGGGGCACTCGGCCATGCCCGCGGTCAGCGAGTAGATCTGGAGATCCGGCGCGTTGAGCGGCGCGTAACCCTGAACGTTCTGGCGCAGGTTATTATAGATGTCCCAGTTGTTGTTGCCCGCGCCCCAGTCCGCCACCGGGTTGCCGTCGAGGTCGACCTCGGTGACGTGGTAGCCGTGCTGGTGCCACTGGGGCAGGGTCTGGACCCAGCGGTCCTCCTGGTCGCCCAAGGACCACAGCCCCCAGGTGCCGGAGGTGCAGATGTCCGCCGGGTCGTCCGGCCGGTCGGGTCGGACCTCGCAGGCGCTACCGGTCCACAGGCAGGGCACCGCGTCGCGGCAGGCGGTCTCGTCGGCCGACAGGCCCGCGCAATCCATCACCCCGCAGGCGCCGGCGCTCCAGGCGCAGCCGGTGGTCGCGTCGCAGTCGGTTTGGTCGCTGCTCTGGGGTGGCGTCGTGCAAGCGAACACCCCGCAGCTGTCGGTGTTGAGGTTCCAGGCGCAGCCGGAGCGACGGTCGCAGGTGATCTGGCTCGTCAGGTGGCCGCAGCTGCAAAAGCTGTAGTCGTAGAGATCGAGCAGCGCATAGTACTGCGCGTCGAGGGGATTCGATGTGCGCCAATAGGAGACACGGCCGGGGCTGCTCGGGCGCCGGCCTGCCGGGCAGTTGGTGGTCGATGAACCGTAGCAACAATCGCGGGCGCTGCTGGACTGGTCGTTGTTGCCGGCCACCAAAATCTCCGAGTTGCCATCGCCGTCCACGTCGACGACGATCGGGTACTCGGTGGCGGTGCGGCTCGAGTTCGGCCGCTCCATCACGACCGTGCCGGTCTCGCCGTCGTAGACGCGGAAGAAGCACTCGTCGCCGTAGAGCACCTCGGCCTTGCCGTCCCCCTGAAAGTCGAAGACGCTGGTGCCGGTGCGCGCCGATGAGACGTCCTGGGTGACGTTCATCCACAGCACGCCGACGTTGTTGCGCAGCGGGTTTTGGTTGCCCGCCGGCACGCCGACCGTGCAGCCGGTGAAGGTTGATGGATCGACGGCGCAGCCGGAGTCGGGCACCGTGGCCAGGGCGGCGCGCTCGCCCGCGCCGAAATCCCCGCTGCTGTCGCTGTCCTCCACCACGCAGTCCGGGTCGATCACCACCATGCAGCCGGTGCCGGCGAAGCTCACCTCGACCCGACCGTCACCGTCGAAGTCGGCGATGTTGGTAGGCCCGCCATAGTCGTCGAACAGGGTGAAGCTCAGGTCGGTGAAGCCGTTGTTGATGACGCTGCCGTCGAGGCCGTTGAGAAAGGCCAGCGAGCCGTTGTAGAGCACCACCACCTCCGGGTAGTCCCGGTCGGTGCCCGTGGCCATGGCGTCGTAGGGGGGCGAGGTGTTGTCCACGAAGTTGCCGACCCCGGGGTAGCCGCCGCCGATGGCCGTGCTGTCCCAATCCTGGGTCCACTCCCACCAGTGGTTCTGGCCGGCACCCGCCGCGCAGGTGCAGCCGCCGGCGCCGTCGGTGATGCAGTGTTGAACGGTGGTGTCGCAGGCTGGGTTGCAGGTGCAGGCCACCGTCACCTCGTAGGCGCGGTCACCGATGATCAGCTCCGGGACGTCGTCGAGGTCGACGTCGGCCACTACCGGGATCCACCAGCGGGCGCTGGTGCCGCTGGAGAGGTCGCCCATGCCGCCGGTGCCGGTCGGTAGGTTGTTGGCAAAGACCAGGTGCCGGCCGGTGGGGCCGTCGAGCACGTTGCCGGCTACCACGATTTCGGTGCGGCCATCGCCGTTCAGGTCGGTGAGCACCGCTGAGCCGCCTTGGAAATTGTAGCCCATGTAGCCGCTGTTCTGGGCGCTGCCCCACAGCCCCTGCCATTGGGCCTCGGCGTCGAGCTCATTGGTGATCGCTGGGCCGTCGTAACGCGGGTCGTTGTAGAACGGGTCGTAGGCCATCAAGCCGGTGTTCTCGAGGTTGAGCAGCTCGAGTTTTGGGTCGTCGTCGATGTTGCCGAGGGCCGGGTTGCCATAACCGCCGCGGTCCCCGGCGATGATCATCTTGGTCTCGCCGGTGCGGCCGTCGAGGATGACGATCCGTGAGTCGTCCAGGAGTCCGTTGCCGTAGGCCTTGAATACCACCTCCGGGTAGCGCCCGGGCGGGAAGGTGATCGTCTTGCCGCTGATCGGGCTGGTCCAGACCAGCTCGGCCTCCTCCACCCGGTCCATGTCGGCGACCGCCGGCGAGGTGAGCAGGTTCTTGTAACAGGAGGAGAGTCCGAAGTCGGTACAGTCGGTGCCCGGGCAGGTTTGGCCCGCGGTGCAGCCGGCCTCGGTGACGCCGACCCAGTGCCACTCGTACACCGGCTCAAACAGGTCGGTGGCGTTGCCCTGACAATCGGCGGTGTCCGGGGGCGCCTCGTCCAACATGCACAACCCGGTGGTGTCGCAGTCGCCGCTGACGTCGCAGCCCGGGCAGTCGAGGACATATTCGCAATACTCGTCCGGCGCGCAGTCGGAGAAGCCGGCGCAGCAGTTGCTGGGGCTGCGGCATTCGTCGAACACGCAGACCTGGCCCAGGCCACAACAGGTGGTGCCGTAGGTGCTCTCACCGCTCGGGCCCTCGCCGGTGCCGCACAGCTCCTGCCCGGGTAGACAGTCGAGCACGCAGGTCAGGGAGCTGCCGCAGGTCATGGAGCCGGTGGAGTTGCAGCAGATCTCACCGGTGGCGCCGCAGCGCTCGTCGCTCGGGCTGGGGCAGGCTTCCTGACAGAAGCGGTCGTACACGCAGACCGGGCTCGACGCCGGGCAGCAGGCGCCGGTGTACGCGCAGCGGTCGAACTCACACTCGTCCAGGCAGACCACCCCACCGACGCACTCCTCGTCGAGGTCGCACCAAACGCCGTTGCAGTACGCGCCGAGCACGTCGCCGCCGTCGAGGTCGCCGGCCCAGGTGTCGCCGCCCACCAGATCGCCCGGCGGCGTCCAGGTGTCGCCGCCCAAGGGGTTGTCACCGGCGAAGAGCCCGTCCCCGAGGCCGAAGGCGTCGCCCCCGACCAGGTCGCCGCCGCCCGTGCCGCCGGCCCCGGTGCCGTTGGAGTCGCCGCCGGCCTGACAGCTGGTCGGGCAAAGCGACGCGCAGCGCGCCGGACAGCCATCCCGGGAGCACTCTCCGCAGGTTTCCGGGTCCTCTGGAATGCTCGCTTGATCGAGGAAAAATAGCCCGCCGCACCCGGGTGCGAGGCACACCACGGCCAGGGCGGGTAGGATGCTCGGCAGGCGCATCACCGTCAGTGTATCCCAAGGGCGGGCAATTCGCGACCGAAGAGGAGCGCTGCTGGGGTCTCCCCACCGCCCGCGGACCGCTGGCATGGTTTGTCTACGGCCCCAGCAGGCAATTCCCCTGGCATCCATCGCCATCGACGCGGTTGCCGTCGTCGCATTGTTCGGGGCTAACGACCACGCCGTCGCCACACTCGTCCTGGCAATAGGCGCCGCAGCCATCGCCGTCGATGCGGTTGCCGTCGTCGCATTCCTCAAAGGACTGCCTGACGCCGTTGCCGCACGGCGCACAGTCGGCGGCGCAGTCGATCGGCAGCTCCCCGGGTTCACAGGCAGCGTTGCCGCAAACCAATGGGCAAGCCCCGCAGTCGATGGGGCAGAGGCGGCAGCTCTCCACCGCCTGACACGTACCATCGCCACAGCGCGGCCAGGCGAGATCACAGCTCGCGCCCGCCGGGCAGATGGGCGAGCAATAGCCGACGCAGTCCGGATCCGCACAGCCGACCAGCCCATCGCCGTCCGTATCGGCGCCGAGACAGGTCTCGTCCGGGACCTCCGCTGCGAAACGGAAGGTCCAGGTGTCATTGAAGAGGTGGAGGGAGTAATCCCAACCGCCGAAGAGCACGGTGCGCCCCAGGGCGGTGTGGTAGGCGGCGCTGTGGCCGTCCCGGGCGGTGGGGTATCGGTCGGTCGCGATCTCGACCCACTCGGCCCCATCCCACTCCCAGGTGTCATCGAGCTCCAGGCTGCCGGAATACCCGCCCACGAGAACGACCCGCTGCCGCGACCCATCATAAACCAGGCTGTGGTACGAACGAGCGCCGGGACCCGTGGCCGGGCTCAGTTGTGCCCAAACGGCGCCATTCCACTCCCAGGTGTCAGCAAGCATCTCGTCCGTCCCAACGCCGCCAAACAGGACGAGGCGCTCGCGCGCGGTATCGAAGGCCATGGCGTAGTGGGAGCGGGCCGAGGGCGAGATGTTGGGACTCGGATGGAGCCAGTCGGTTCCGTTCCACAGCCAGGTGTCGGCGAGGCTCGTGCTTGCCGTGCGGCCGCCAAAGAGCACGACCCGATCCCGGGCGGCGTCGTAGGCCAATCTGTGGCCCTCCCGGCTGGAGGGTTGGGAGGTGGGGCTCTGGGCGCTCCAGCCCGAGCCGCTCCACGTCCAGGTGTCGGAGACCAGCGTGTTGCCGACGCGGCCACCAAAGAGCAGGGTCCGCCCGCGGGCGGGGTCGTAGGCCATGGCGTGGAATATCCGTGCGGCCGGGCGCGGGCTGGGGCTCAGCTCGGCCCAACCCGCGCCATCCCACTCCCAGGTATCCCCGAGGGCGGTGCCGCCGGCAAAGCCGCCAAAGAGGACGACCTTGCCCCGGGCCGCGTCATAGGCCTGGGCGGCGTAGACCCGGCTGGGCGGCGAGTCCGACGCCACCAGGGGCGTCCAGGTGGTCCCATCCCACCCCCAGGTGTCACCGAGGTCAGCATTGCCGCTCCAGCCCCCAAAGAGGAGGACCTCGCCCGCTGTCGCGTCGTAGGCCATGGCGTGGGACTGGCGCACCCCTGGAAAGCGTGTCGGGTTCTTCTGGCTCCAGGTTGTCCCGTCCCACTCCCAGGTGTCGGCGGCATCACCAAGGGTCGAGGCGAGGCCACCGAAGAGGACGACGGTTCCTCGGGCCGAGTCGAAGGCGAGGGAATGCCACGACCTGCTCGGGGGTGGGCTGGCCGGAGTCCCCTCACTCCAAGTCGTCCCATTCCATTCCCAGGTGTCGCTCAACCCCCCCGTGGCGCCTTGACCGCCAAAGAGGACCACCGCGTCGTGCCCCGCGTCGAATGCCAACGCGTGCCGGATGCGGGCCGGTGGGGAGGCCGCCGGGAAGACCCTGGTCCAGGTTGTCCCGTCCCACTCCCAGGTGTCGGCGAGGTTGGTGCCGTCCCAGCCGGCGAAGAGCACCACTCGCTCGCGCACCGAGTCGTACGCCATGGCGTGATAGCTGCGAGCTGGGGGTGAGGTCGTTGGGATTGCCTCGGTCCAACGTTCGCCGTCCCATTCCCAGGTGTCGGCGAAGCTGAGGCCGGCCGCGCGTCCGCCGAAGAGGACCACCGTGCCTCGGGCCACGTCGTAGGCCATGGCGTGGTCTTTACGAACGGCCGGGGAGCTCGACGACGTCACGTCGAGCCAGCGCGCCCCGTCCCACTCCCAGGTGTCGTTGCGGTTGGCGCTGCCCACCGTGCCGCCGAAGAGCACGACGCGCTCCCGGGCCGTGTCGTAGGCCAGGGTGTGGTAGTGACGAGCCGAGGGCGACGGGGGTGAGCCCATCGCTGTCCACTCGTCACCATCCCAAGCCCAGGTGTCCCCTGAATACTGGTCGGCGTTGCTGCCACCGAAGAGGATCACCTCGCGGTGCTCCACGTCGTAGGCCAGGGTCGGCCGACGCAGGCCACCTGGAGAGGTGGCGGGGAAGATCCGCGTCCAGGTCAATCCGGTCCATTCCCAGGTATCGTCGAGCAACTCCACGTTCGATTCACCGCCGTACATCACCACCCGGCCGCGGTCGGCGTCGAAGGTCAGGGCGTGACGGCGGCGAAACGCCGGGGAGGTGACGGGGTAGATCCGCGTCCAGGTCGCTCCGTTCCACTCCCAGGTGTCGTTGAGCAGGGCAGACGCCGACGCTCCGCCGAACACCACAACCCGGCCCCGAACGGGGTCATAGGCCGCTGCGGCCTCCATCCGGGCCGGCGGTGACTGCGCCGGGCTTCGCTCGGACCAGGTCGTCCCGTTCCACACCCAGGTGTGGTCGAGGACACCCTCGGCCCCCCAACCGCCGAAGAGCACGACCTGGCCGCGGCCAGCGTCGTAGGTCAGCGTAGGATGGCTGCACAACGGCGGGGAGATGGCCGTCCGCCTCTTCTCCCAGGTCAATCCATCCCACTCCCAGGTGTCGTTGCGCAACTCGGTCCCCGTGGAACCGCCGAACAGGATCACCCGTCCCCGGCCAGCGTCGTAGGCCATGGCGTGGGCGTAGCGAGCCAGGGGCCGGGTCGCGGGTTGCTGCTCGCGCCACCGCGTGCCGTCCCACACCCAGGTGTCGTCGAGATAGCCTTCGTCCGACGCGCCTCCGAAGAGCACCATGCTGCCCAGCGCGCTGTCGTAGGCCATGGCGTGGTAATCGCGGCCCGTAGGCCGGCCCACGGTGGGAGTCCACAGGGACCACTCGGGCGTCTCGGCCACGCAGTTCGCGCACCCGTCATGGCTCTGCCAGTCCCCGTCGTCGCAGTCCTCACCCACGTGAAAATCCACGTAGCCGTTGCCGCATAACTCGCGGGAGAGGCAGTCGGGGGTACAGCCGTCCCCCATGGCGAGGTTGCCATCATCGCAGGCTTCGCCGAGGGCTGGATCGGTGATCCCGTCCCCGCAGCGCGGGGCCACGCACCCCGGGCGACAGGTCGCGTCCGGCTGGTTGGCGTTGGGGCCGAGGCAGTTGGTGGGGACGCGCTCGGGGCTATCACCGCAGTCGCAAACTTCGGTGTCACCGCCGAGGGTGTCG
>JAUUZB010000228.1 GCA_030590185.1 Deltaproteobacteria bacterium | reverse complement strand
GCCTCGGGGAGCTCCTCGAGACCCTGCCGGAGTTCTTCGCCGCCCTGGCCAAGGCTGCCGCCAACTACCCACGCGCCGAGGGTCGCCTGATCGGGGTGGTGGCGACCGCCGCGGCGAGCAGCTGCCCGGCTCTCACCCATCGGCCGGTTGATGCCGAGGGGACCATCAGCTGGCCTGAGCCGGTCGCGTGGTTCAGCAACGAGTATGGCCCGGTGCGGACCGCGCGAACGCGCCAGAACCGAGCGCAGACGATCGCCCGGCGGCGCGCGGTGGAGGAGGCGGTGCGCGGCGCCTTCACCTGGGTGTTGGCCCGACTCGGGGAGCCGGCGCGTCAGGTGATTCACGACAACGCGCTCGCCTTTGACGACTGGGCCAAGCTCCACGTCACCACCTTTGCCTTCCCCGAGTGGGTCGCCAAGGAAACGGTGCTGGAGGAGCGGGTCGAGACCGCCGAGCGCAGCGCCCGTTCCATGGTACGGATCTGCGTCGACGTCGTCCGCATGCGCGCCGCGGTCGATCGCCGGGTTGCGCTGCTGGACCGGGCAGGCAAACCCAAGGTCGTGGTGATCGCGGTCGACCGCGAGCTCGGCGAGGCGCTGGCCGGTTATTGCCAGGGCTACGCCTTCGAGCCGGGCGCCGTGGAGCAGGCGATGCCCCTGCCCAACCCGGACTTCCGCAGGGGTCGCGCCTCGATCCAAAAACTCCTGCGCGACAACGGCGCGACCGTTGCCATCCTCGCCGGGTTGCAGCTCCACACGTACGTCACCAGCCCGGAGACGCCGGTGGAGGTACGGATCGAGCTCGAGGCGGTCGACGGTGACGGCGTCTCCCTAGCGGTGACGACGCTGCGGGAACGTCCCAAGCACGCCACCCCGGAGACGGCGCTCGGGCGGGTGACCGCTGGCTGGCCCCGGCTGGCCCAACCAGCCCTGGAGGATTTCCTCCTGCGCTTGCGCCGAACGCCGGGCAGTGAATAGTGACCTGGAACGAGGAGGTGCGACAGTGAAGCTCTCGGTCAACGGTGAGGAACGTCAGGTCGCAACGGATCCGGAGACGCCTCTGTTGTGGGTGTTGCGCGATCACCTGGGTTTGATGGGCACCAAGTTCGGATGTGGCATAGGTGAGTGCGGCGTTTGCACCGTGTTGATCGACGGCGATCCAACCCCAGCGTGTCAGGTCAGCCTCGAAGACGCGGTGGGATCCGCGATCGTCACCATCGAGGGCTTGGGTGGCGCGGTGGCTGAGCGGGTTAAGCGCGCCTGGGTGGCGGAGCAGGTGCCGCAGTGCGGCTACTGCCAACCGGGACAGATCATCACCGCCACCGCCCTGCTCACCGAGACCCCGCAGCCGACCGACGGCGACGTTGCCATGCGCATGAGCTCGGTGCTCTGCCGCTGCGGCACCTACCCCGAGATCCGCCGCGCCAGCGAGCGCGCCGCCGAGGACCGCGACCATGACGCCGACGCCGAGCAAACCGATGGTCAATAAATCCCGCCGCCGGTTCCTGATCCTGTCGACCCTCGGGGGCGGCGGGCTCGCCCTGGGCTTTTACATCGGCATCGGAGGCGAGCGGGCCCGGCGCGGCCGTGAGCTGTGGGAGGATGAGCCGGAGGACTTCGCCCCGAACGCCTGGCTGCGCATCGATCGCGCGGGCAACGTCACGGTGCGGGTCAACCACACCGAGCTCGGCCAGGGCGTGACCACCGGCCTGCCGACCATCCTGGCGGATGAGCTCGACGCCGACTGGAATCGGGTACGTTTCGAAATCGCGCCGGTGGAGCCGGTCTATAGAAATCCCATGATGGGCAGCTATGCCACCGGTGGCAGCACTTCGACCCCGGGCTCCTGGGAGCCGCTACGCCAGGCAGGCGCTACCGCCCGTGCCATGCTGGTGCAGGCCGCGGCCCTGAGCTGGGGCGTCTCCCCGGAGAGTTGCCAAACCGAAAAGGGCACGGTGCTGCATCCGGCGTCCGACCGGCGGGCGAGCTATGGTGACCTGGTTGACGCCGCGGCCGCCCTCGACGTGCCCAGCGACGTGCGGCTCAAGGATCCCAAAGAGTTTCGTTTGATCGGCACGGACGTGCCGCGCCTCGACATCGAAGACAAGGTCGCGGGGCGGACGCAGTTCGCCATTGACGTTCAGTTGCCCGGGATGCTCACCGCCACGGTGGTGCACCCACCGGTGTTCGGCGAACGGGCGGCGCGCGTCAACGCGGAGAAGACTCGGGGGTTAGCGGGTGTCCGAGAGGTCATCGAGTTCGACACCGGCGTGGCGGTGGTGGCCGAGACCTATTGGCAGGCCGCCCAGGGCGCGGCGGCCCTCGACATCGAGTGGGATGGTCGGGGTGACCACAGCCTGTCGAGCGCCAGCCTGTGGCAACGGTGGTCCGCTCTGCTCGACGCGCCCGAGGCCAAGGAGCTCGAGGTCAGTGGCGACGCCGCCGGAGCGATCGCGACCGCGGCCAAGACCGTGGAGGCCGAGTACCGCGTGCCGTATCAGGCCCATGCTTGCAAGGAACCCTTGGCCTGTGTGGCGCAGGTGGCGGATGGGCGCTGCCGGATCTGGACCGGCACCCAAGGGCAGGACGGCACCCAGGAGACGGCCGCCAAGATCACTGGGATTGGCTACTACGACATCGAGGTCACCACGACGTTCGCCGGCGGCGGTTTTGGCCGGCGCTCCAACAACCCGGAGGTCAAGGAGGCGGTCGCCCTCGCGCACCGCCTCGGTGTGCCGGTGAAGGTGATCTGGAGCCGGGAGGAGGACACCCAGCACGACGACTACCGCCCCGCCAGCCTACACCGCCTGCGCGCCGGCCTCGACAGCGGCGGCCGGTTGGTGGGCTGGTCCCACCGGATCGTGGGTCAGGATCCGATCGCGACCTTGATCCCCCAGTTGGTGGTTGGCGGCGCGCCCTTCTGGATGCCGAGCGGAATGCGCAATCTCATGGGTGACACCGCAGCCTCCCTGTTGCCGTCGGTGCTCTCCGGCCTAGGGGTCAAGGGGGGCGCCGGGCCGTTGCCCTACGCCATCGCCAACTTCCGGCTGGACTACGTCGAGGATCAACCGCCGGTGCCGGTCGGTATGTGGCGGGGGGTGGGCTACTCCGCCAACCCATTCGTGGTCGAGAGCTTCCTCGATGAAGTGGCGATCGCCGCCGGGCGCGACCCGCTAGACCTTCGCCGGGAGCTGCTGGCGGACAACCCCCTACCGCTTGCGGCGCTCGAACGGGCGGCGAAGGCGGCCGGTTGGGGTGAGCCGCTGCCGGCCGGCCGCCATCGCGGTGTGGCGCTGGCCGACTATGAAGGAGCCTGGGTACCGACCGTCGCCGAGATCTCGGTGGTGGGGAACGAGATCAGGGTGCACCGCCTAGTCAGCGCGGTCGACTGCGGCCGGGTGATCAATCCGGGCAACGTCAGACGTCAAATCTCGGGCGGGCTCATCTTCGGACTCAGCGCGACCCTCGGGGGTGAGATCACCCTGGCGGGTGGCCGGGTGGAGCAGTCGAACTTCAACGACTTTCCGATCATTGCGTTTGCCGACGCGCCGGCCATCGAGGTCCACCTGATGCCGAGCGAAGAGTCACCGCGCGGCATCGGCGAGGCGGGGGTGCCGCCGATCGCGGCGGCGGTCGCCAACGCCCTGTTCGCCGCCACGGGCGAACGGCAGCGGAGATTGCCGCTCAGGCTGAGCTGAGCCCAACCCAGGATGCTCGGTTGAACGGGGCGCACCTCCCGGTCCATGATGCCGCTACCGATCGTTCATCGAGGCCAGCCTTATCTTTCCACACGAGCCCGAGGGCATGAAGGTCGAGAAGCTCGACCTCGTGATCAAGCAGTAGGGGATCGGGACCGGCGCCACGCCAGCAGGAGTAGCCAGAGAAACGAGCCTGGCGCGCCTGCACCGCTGCAGCCGCAGCCGCCCGGCACCGCCGTCGGCCCATCCCGATCGCCAGGGGTGCTGTCGACGTCGACGTCGCCGCCGGCTAGGTAGGAATCGCCGAGCGCCACCGTGGGGTCGCCTGTCGCGACGCCTCTATCGTCTCCACCCGATGCCGGGTCACCGGCGGACGCGGCGTCTCCCGCCCCAGGATCGCCTGGGATCGGACCACCGTCCTCGCCCATGGGTCCACCGTCCGGGTCAGGGGTCGCGCAGATCCCATCATCCGGAACAAACTCACAGGCGAGATCGACGCAGACGTAGGTCCCGGCGCAACCGGGAACCGGCGGCGGTCGGCCCGAGCAGTCGGCGGTGGTGGCGCAGTCCCCGACCGGCGCGTCCGGGCACTCGCAATAGGCATAGGGCACGTCGCCCACACAACGGGCGGTGCCCGCACAACTACCGGCCAGATCCGCCGCGCAGTCATCGGCGATGATCGGCACACAGGCGAGCAGGGAGGCCACACCGGTCTCGCAGTTTGCCCACGCACAGGCGCGGTGCAAACATTCGAAGCTGCCGCCCGGGCAGGCGTAGACCGGGGGCACGGTGCAGTCCGCCGCTGTGGTGCACTCCGGGGTGATCGGATCGCCGTAGGCGAAGTAGTCAACTACTCCGCCGTCGAGTCCCTTGGTCCAGATCTGCGCGAGCGGCCCGTCGACCTCGATCAACAGGTAGCCGAGGGTCGACTCGCTGTAGACCACCGTGTGGTCCGGAGTCACCCGGGGGCCGAGGGTGTCGTAGAGCGGCGCGCCACCACCGCCGTGGATGGCGTAGGGCAGACCGTTGCCGGCCCAGCCGCGCTCCGCGTAGTGGTCGTGGCCGGAGATTACCGCGGTCACCCCCTCGTCGAGGAGCTCATCGAGCCACAGGCGCAACAGGAGGTTGCCGCTGCGCCCCGGCTTCGACGAGTAGGGTCCCTGATGAACAATCAGGAAGCGGTGCTCCACGCCGGCGATTGGGTTGTTGAGAACCTCGCGCAGCCAAACCTCCTGCGGCCCCCAAACGATGGGACCAATACGGTAGAGCCCGTCGACCTCGATGTTGATGACGATGATCTGCGCGTTGCCATAGATGAACTGATAGTAGCTCTCTTCGCCCGAGGCGGGAGGTTGGTCGGTCGGCAGCTCAAAGATCCGCCGGGTCACGCCCCAGTGCCCGTCATCCACCTCATGGTTGCCGATAGCGGAGTAGATCGGATAGTCGGCGAGCAGCGGCGCCTCGATCTCGAAGAACTGATCCCAGTCCGCCTCGACCTGACCATCGCTCACCATGTCGCCGGAGGAGACCACGAAACGAAACGGGGTTGGCTCCGACATGATCGCGGCGACCACCGCTTCGTGTTGAATCGCGTTCGAGCGGTTGTCGCCGTAGACGACGAAGGCGAAGGGCGTGCCCCCATCGACCGCGGTGCTGAACACGCCCCCCCGCGGCTGCGCCTCCCCGGTGACCTCGAGCTCGTACCGCACCTCCTGACCGGCGCCGCCGGTCAACGCCAACAGGCCGGTGAGGCGAACCGCGTGATGGGTGGCCGGGGCGGTGACGTCGATGACAATCTCAGGCGGGTCGAGCAATCCGTAGCGTAGGGTCGCGGTGGTGAGGGTTGGCGTCTCCCAGACCACGGTGACCGCGTCGCTGGTGACGTCGTTGAGGAACGGACCGCGCCACAGGCCCTGCGCGAGGACCGGGACCGGAGCGAGGACCGGGAGGAGGAGGGTGAGAGGCCAACGCATCCCCATCACGATAGCATCAACCGCTCGGCATCGTTACTGCTGCCGTTATCCCCGCCGCCGCCGCGCCGAGCGGAGGACCAACCCCCAGCTAACCAACAGGAGCAGGCCGGTGACCGGATCGCCCGAGCCGGAACCGGAACCAGAACCAGAACCAGAGGAGCATTGGCAGCCCACGACGGTCGCGATCGAGGTGTCGAGCGGATCGCTCGGGTCGTTCGGGTCGGTTCCGTTTCCGACCTCGCTGGCGTCGTCCCAGCCATCGTCATCCGAATCGGCGTCGCGTGGATCCGTGCCGAGGTCGGCCTCCTCGGTGTCGCTGAGGCCGTCGTCGTCATCATCGTCGCTATCGGCAACGCACTCCACCTCGCCCTCGGCGTTCTCGATGGCGAACTGGAGGGTTGGGTCCAGGGGTGCGCAATCGTCGGCGTCCGCGACACCGTCACCGTCGTCGTCGTTGTCTTCGTCGCTGTCACGGCAGCCGTCACCGTCGAGGTCCGAGGCGGAGTCTGAGACCCAGCCGCTGGCCCCGGCGGCGCAGTCATCGGCGAGGTTGGCGACACCGTCGCCGTCGTCGTCGGCGTCCCCCGCGTCGCAGATGCCGTCACCGTCGAGGTCCGGGCCATCGGCGGCGGGGTCGGCGTCGACGAGGGGCCCGAGTCCATCGGAGCCCACCGCGCAGTCGTCGCAGGTGTCGCCATCGGAGTCGCCGCAGCTGGACGGGTCGAGGGTAGCGGGATCGACATCGTCGTCGCGGCCGTCATTGTCATCGTCCGGGTCGCCGGTGTCGCACAGACCATCGCCATCGCTGTCGAGGCCGTCGTCGTTTGGAGTGCTGTCGGGTAACGGCCCAAGGCCGTCCACCGTCACCGAACAGTCCTCACAGCCGTCGGCGTCGCTATCGCCGCACGCGCCGGGGTCCAGGGGCGCTGTGTCGAGGCCGTCGTCGACGCCGTCGTTGTCATCGTCCGGGTCGCCGGTGTCACACAGACCATCGCCGTCGGTATCGGGGCCGTCGGCGT
>JAUUZB010001136.1 GCA_030590185.1 Deltaproteobacteria bacterium | reverse complement strand
GTGGTGACGCGCTGAGCTGCTCGGCGTCACGGCGAGGGTGGCCGATGGCGTCGGGTCACTAGGGATTGGCATGGCACATTGGCTCTCCGTGGCCCTGTCCCTGCTCGTCGCGGCTACGGTTCTCGTGGCGGCGGAGGGGCTGGGCGGATTTCTCCTGCGGCGGCTGCCGATGGGCGACGCCGGTGGAGTCGAGCGCGCCTCGTGGCGCGGTCTGACCGGTCTGACCGCATTGGCGGTGACCTGGACCGTGGCAGGCCTCGCCGGGGCCTACCATGGCCTGCTCTTTCTGGTCTCGGTTGCGTTGGGATTGCTGCTCGGTGTGGGCCGCTGGCGCAAGGCTCTCGCCGCCGGAAGGGCCTCGGGCCAAGGTGGCGAGTCGGCGCTCCACAGGCGACTGGGTTGGCCAACCGAGCGATGGCAGCGTGGCGCGCTCCTTTTTCTCCTGACCCCGAGCCTGGCGCTCGCCGGGGTCGTGGCCTGGGGGGCGGCGCTGCCTGAGGTCTTCTATGACGCCCTCTACTACCACCTCGGCCTGCCGTGGCAGTACCTGGTCCTCGGTCGCATCGCGTTGATCGAGACTGTGGTCCACAGCGCCTTCCCCGCCTATTTGGACCTGCTCTTTGGCGGCGTCATGGGCATCGGCGGCCCGGCCGCGGCCAAGTCGCTCAACGCTCTGTTCTACCCGCTCGGCGGCGTGGTGACTGCGCTGCTCTATCGGCAGCTGCGCGGCAGGTGGGACGTAGGCGCTTGGGTGGCGGCGTTGGTCGCCGTGGCGGCGCCGGGGGTCGTGGTGATGGCCACCATGTGCTCCGTCGACGTGGCGTTGCTCGTCGTCGGCGGCATGACGATGCTGGGGGCCCTGCGTGTTTCGAGCGGTGCGAACGGCCGGCGGTGGGCAATTCTGTCCGGGCTGGCCGCGGGGCTCTCGATCGGTTCGAAGTACACTGGCTTCTACATCCTGCTTTCGGCGCTGGTGTTGATCCTCACCGCGCGCCGCACCCGCGCGGCGCTCGTCGACGTCGCGATTCTCGTAGGGGTGGCGCTGCTCGTCGCTGCGCTTTGGTATGGACGCAACCTGTTGCTACTCGGTGATCCGGTCTACCCGGTGTTGGGGTCTTGGCTCGATCCCAACGGCCCAGGGGCGTGGGCGCTCGTTCGGATCCGGCGTGACCTTCCCGATTTTGGCTGGGGACCGCTGGGCTGGTGGCAGCTCGCCACCACCCTGATCTGGCACCCGGATCGCCTCGGCGCAGGCGCCCAGCTCGGGTGGTTGCTGGCGTTCGCCCCGGTGGCGGTTCTCATCGGCGCCTGGCGCTCGTTGGCGCTTCGTCCGGTGGCGTTGAGCCTGGCGTTGTTTGGGGTGCTGTGGAGCCTGCAGGCGCCGGCCGGTCGCTACCTGTTCGCCATTTTGCCGCTCCTCGCGGCGGCGGCCGTCCAGGTGATCTCGTCGTGGCCCGGGATCGGGTCGCGCGCCCGGTATGCAGCCGCGGCGATCGTGGGGATCGTCTCCCTCGGGCAGGCCGTGACCGCCGCGCAGATCACGGGGCAGCTCTATGGCTCCGGCGCTTGGCAGGTGCACAGCGGCGCGAGCTCACGCCAGGAATTTCTCGACCAGGAGCTTCCCTATCACGCCGCCGCGCGGTGGCTCCGGGACAACACCGAGCCGGGGGCCGGGGTGCTGTTCGTGGGCGAGACTCGACTGCTTCACGTTGACCGGCCGGTGCGGTTCGCCAGTGCCTACGACCGTCCCGAGCTCAGCGACTGGATCGGACGATTTCCAGAACCACGCGCCCTGAACCAACACCTGCGCCAGTTGGGCCTGCGTTACGTGCTCATCAACCGAGGCGAGCTAGATCGGTTGCGACGGGCCTATGATCACCTGATGCTGCCAGGGGCGCACCAGGATCGAGTCGCGGCGTGGCTGCGCACCCGCGGGTTGGTGTACGAGGGGCGCGGCATCCAGGTTTGTGAGATCGCTGGTGAGCCTCAGCTCCCGCCGCCGTCGCCGTGATCTCGGCTCGACTCGGCAACCTCGTCGGGTTCCCCGCCGGCTCCCAGCGGTGACTCCAGCGCTGCCGCTCCGGCCAGGGCCAGCGGTGGGATTTGGCGCCACAGCCAGATCAGGTTGGCGCCGAAGAACAGGACAAAGCCGGCCAGCAACGCCGCCGCGGACAGGTCGTCGACCCGTGGCAGGATCACTCCGCCCACGGCTCCGGCCAGGCCGACCCCGTAACCGTATGCCGCCACCCGTCGGCTCGACCAACCGCGGGCCCGTAGGCGCACGGCGAAGTGGTCGGGGCTGCCACGCATGGGAGAGGTGCCGCGGCGCAGGCGGGCGAAGGTGACCAGGGTGGTATCGAGGATCGGGACGATCAGGATGAGCACCGGGGCGAGCGCGCCGAGCGGTGTCTGTTGCGTGTAGGCGCCGATCATGGCCAGGGCGGCCAGCATGAAGCCAACGAACATGCTGCCGGTGTCACCGAGATAGATCTGAGCGGGCGGTTGGTTGTAGCGCAAAAAGCCGATCAAACTGCCGACCAGAGCCAAGGTCGTGATGGCGATCAAGGAGTCGCCGTTGAGCACCGCGTGCACGAACAGGGCGAGGCCGGCGAT
>JAUUZB010000138.1 GCA_030590185.1 Deltaproteobacteria bacterium | reverse complement strand
TCGGCCTGGTGTACGGCATGGGCGCCGGCGGTCTCGCTCGGCAGCTCGACACCGATCTCGGCCAGGCGCAAAAGCTGCTCGAGCGCTACTTCGAGACCTTCCCCCGCATCCGCAGCTTCCTCGAGGCCAGCGCCCAGGAGGCCCTGCGTCGCGGCCACGCCCTGACCCTAACCGGCCGGCGTCTCTACCTCGACCCGGGCAGGAGCCGCTCCGAGCGCGCCCAGGCCGAGCGCATCGCCAAGAACATGCCGATCCAGGGCACCAGCGCCGACATCACCAAGATTGCCTTGGCGCGCATTCGCAATGGCCTCGCCAACACATCCGGCGCGCACCTGGTCAACGCCGTTCACGACGAGATCGTGGTGGAGTGCGAGGCCGTCGACGCCGAGGCGGTGTGCGCGGTGGTGGTGCGCGAGATGGAGGCGGCGGGAGCCGAGGTGGTGCCGGACATCCGCCTGGCGGTTGACGCCGACGTGTCCCAGGTCTGGAACAAGTGATCCGGCAGCCGGTTTTGCGTGGGATCCGCCGGCCGTGTTAGAGCGGTGACGCACGCGTGTCAGCGAAGGAGGGTGAGCATGTCTCGTCTCGCGGTTATCGGCTTGGTTTTCACGATCGGCTGTGCCGGCTCGAAGCAGCAGGAAGCCCAACCCGCGGCTGAGCCCGCGGCAGAGACCACCGCCGCGTCTCCGACCGAGTCGGTTCCCGGCGCCATGTCGCTGGAGGAGGCCAACGGGATCGTCGCCGCCTTTGTGGCGCGCCACGCGCAGCCGGACCCGGAGGAGCCGTTGCTCAAACCGAAGTCCCTCGACGAGGTGCTCGAGATCCTGGGTCGCGATCAGATCGATCTGTTCGCGGCCGGTGCCGCCTATGCGGCGGGCCAGGAGGGTATCCTGGCCAAGGCGTTGCATGCCCAGATCGAGCTCTCGTGGGGTGACGCCGACATGGTCCTCGCCGACATCCTGCGGGAGAGCGCGGCCCGGGCGCGGCCTCACAAGCAGAAGCTACGAGCCAAGGCAGAGCTGACCGACGCCGAGAAGACCGAGCTCGAGAGCCTCAGCGCCGCCATCACCGAGGGGACGGGCACCTCCAAGGCCCTCATGGTCATCGCCGCCGCTCACTTTGAGAAGGGCTCAGCCCTGGCCCGCGAGGTGATCGCCGCCAACCCGGACGACTACTCCGGGTACCGGGTGGCCGCCGACTACTATCGGCTGCAACAGGACTGGGCGAAGTTCGATGAGATGGTGGCAAAGATCGAGGCAGCCAAGCCGGACAGCATCGGCCTAGTCTTTCAGCGCGGCATGGCCGCGGCGGATCGCGACGACGATCGTACTAAGGCGGCCGCCCTTTTGAGCGACGCTCTGGATCGAGACCCCGGGTTCACCCGGGCCCAGGCGATGCTGGTGGTCTGGGCCGGATCGGTGGCGGACGCCTACGCCGCCTATAAAAAGTTGGAGGCGCTCAACCCGAAGCATCAGATCGTGGTCTGGGCCGGTGAGCGGATCGAGCGGTCCCACGCCGCGGCGCAGGGCGATTCCAAGTAGGGCTCGCGGCCCTCGCGATCATGAGCTCGGGGAGCGGCACGGGCAAGTGGGCCCTAGTGGTGGTCATCGTGATCGCCGCTGGCCTCGGCGGGTTCTACGCCGGGCGACCGGAGTTGTTCAGGGGGATCATCGGCTCCCTGGGTGGTCGCGCCGTGCCGGAGCTCGCCGCCAGTCACCTCAAGGTGGGCTACATCGATCTGTCGCGGGACTCCTACGCGAGCATCGACCAGGCCGTCGATAACTTCGAAAAGGCGATGGCCTTGGCACCGGATTACCCGGCGGCCATGGCCGCGCTCTGCGAGGCGCATCTGGCCCGCGGCGAATACCTCGAAGAGGAGGCGGAGGACCTCGCCGCCGAGGTGGTTGGGGAGAAGAAGGTCGATAGGGAAAAACTCGAGAAGCGGATAGCGGACCTGCGCCGTCGCGCGGAGCGTCGCCGGGATGAGGCCTTTCGTTACGGCAGCCAGGCGATCAAGCTCGAGCCCGGTAGTCTCGCCGTCAACCGGGCGATGGCCGACTACTATCGGGTCACCCGGGCGTCCGAGCAGATGCGCGATCTACTCACCAGGGCCGAGGCCGTTGACCGCGACGACCCGGGCATCGCCTATGTGCGCGGCTCAGCCGCGGCCGAGGACCCGGCGGCGGCGGAGCGTGCCATTCGTTATTTGGACACCGCCCTCGAACGGGCACCGCGCATGCAACGGGCGCGCTACAAGCTCGCCCGGGTCTATTACCGCCAGGGCGAGGCCGACGCCGCCCGCGTTCATCTCCAGGCAGTCCTGGACGCGGTGCCGGACCACGAGCGGGCCAAGGGGCTGCTCGCCAGCCTGAAGACGCCGCCCCCGGAGCCCGAGCCGGCGGAGCCGGAGGTGGAAGAGCCAGATCCGGAGGCGCCGAGTCGCCCCGCGGGCCAGCGCAACCGGGAGGCCGCGGGGTTTGGCTCCCTCGATCGGTTGATCAATCGAGCCGAGCGCCTGCGCCGCGCCGATCTTCCGACCCGGGCGCTCCCCGTCTATTTCGAGGCGTTGGACATCGAGCCGAGTGAGGTCAGGGCGCTCAATGGCATTGGCTGGTGCTACATCGATCTGGAACAACCAACCACGGCGATTTCCTACTTCAACCGCGCGCGGACAATCCTATCGGACTCGGCCGAGGCCCACATCGGCTTGGCCGAGGCCTACAAGGCCAAGGGCATGAAACGCGACGCGGTTCGTTACTACCGGCGCTACCTCGAGCTCGAGCCCTACGGCTCTGAGGCAGCGGTGGCGCGCCGGATGCTGGAACAGCTCCAGTAGTGACGGGATCGGCACGATGATCGCCCGGCTCGGTTGGCCCCTGCTCGGGCTGTTGTTGGTCGCCTGCAGCGAGCCGTCGAAGGCTCCCCAGCCGCCACCACCATCGCCGGACCCGCCCCCGAGTGCCCCGGGCGCTCCGTCCCCCCAACTGGGGGGAGCGGTGACGCCGCCCACCGAGTTGGTCATGGCGGTGACGCCCTACATGAGCACGGCGGAGATGCATGCCGACTTGGGCCCGATCATCCGGCACCTCGGCACCACGCTCGGCCTGCCGGCGCGTCTGGTCGTGCCCGACGCTTACACGGGCGTCATGGCCCTGATCGAAGCCCGGGAGGCTCACCTCGTGGTCTTCTCCCCACTCAACTACGTCCGCGCCAAGCGCGCCCATCCGGACCTAACGCCCCTGGTGTCACCCATCGCCGCCGGGGCGGCCGACTACGCCTCCTATATCGTGGCCCACCGTGACAGTGCGATCAGGAGCGTGGAGGATTTGCGGGGCAAGCGCTTCGGCTTTGTGGACCGTCGCTCCGCCAGCGGCTACCTCTACGCGGTCGCCTACCTCAAGGAGCGCGGCCACGAACCGGATACCTTTTTTCGCGAGGTCGTGTTCGCCGGCAACCACACGCGGCTCGGGGAGATGGTGATCGCCGGCGAGGTCGACGGCGCCGCGACCTACGCGGTGCCCCATGAGATGAAGAGCCGCGGCCGGTTCCGGATCATCGCCAAGACCGGGCGCATTCCCCTCGACGTCTTCTGCGCTACCCCTAGTCTCGACGCGACGAGCCGTGGCCGAGTGCTCGCCGCCCTGCTCGAGCTCAGCACGCGCACCGCCGAGGGCCGGCAGGTGTTGACCGCGACCACCATGAGCGGCTTCATCCGCGCCGCCGACAGCGTCTTTGACGACGTGCGGCGGGTGGAGAGGGCCGCGGGGGAGGGCCCGGGGGGCGAGTGAGCGGGGGTCGGCAGAGTGCCCATTGAGGCGGTCGTGACTATCTTGCCGCGAGTCGCTTTCGTCTCACCATGGTGGTCACGATCTTCTCGTTTCGTTCGTTCTGTGGCATGGGGCCTCCGGCGCGTACGGCCGCTCCCGCTTTTTTGGGATGTCGGCGAGAGGAACGAGAAGGATGTTGAACGATTACCACGGCAAGGCGGTCATCATCACCGGCGGCGTCAAGGGTATCGGGCTGGCCACCGGCCTCGCCTTTGGGCGGCAGGGTGCGCACGTCTACCTGACCCACGTCTGGGACGACGATCACGCCGAGCCGGTCAAGGCCCAGTTCGAGGCCGCGGGCGCGCCCGAGCCGTTCATCATGGAGGCGGATGCCTCCAAGGATCCGGATACCGAGGAGCTCCTCGCTGAGGTGAAGAAGGACCACCCGGAGGGCGTCGAGGTTTTCGTCAGCAACGTCTGCGCCGTGCCGATCACCACCGAGCTCGAAGCCCTCTCCTCCCGGGCCCTGCGCCGGACTATCGATTTCAGCGTTTGGCCGCTGATCTCCTACCTCCAGCTGATCGAGAAGACCTTTGGCCGCTATCCGCGCTACGTCATCGGCACCTCGTCGGATGGCATCGATCACTACTATAAAGGTTACGACTTCGTGGCGGTTGCCAAGGCGACCATGGAAGCCTTCGGCCGCTACCTGGCGGTGGAGCTCGCGGACCAAGGCGTGCACGTGAACATGGTGCGCACCCGCAACGTGCTCACCGAATCGGCGCTGGTCGCTCACGGCCAGGACTACCCGGATTTCATGCGCAAGGTCGCCGGGGACAAGCACTTCATGCAGGCCGAGGAGATGGCAGATGCCATCCTGGCGGTGTGCAGCGGCTTGCTCGACGCCATGAATGGTCAGGTGCTCACCGTCGATCGCAGCACCGCCTACTTCGACAACTACATGCACCTCTACCACAACCGCGACAAGCTCGGCTTGTGAGGAGGCCCACGATGTTCACGAACGATCTTTCGAATAAGGCCGTGCTCATCACCGGCGGTACCAAGGGGATTGGCTTGGCCACCGGCCTCGCCTTTGGTCGCCAGGGGGCGCGGGTCTATCTCACCCACAAGTGGGGCTCGGCGGACGAGGACGCGATCCGCCTCCAGTTCAAAGAGGTGGGGGCAGCGGAGCCGGTGATCCTCGAGGCGGACGTGACCCAGAAGGAGGACACCACCGCGGTCTTCGAGGCGATCAAAAAGGACCACGACCAGCTCGAGGTGCTGATCAGCAACGTCGCCTTCGGCCAGGTGACCAAGGGTCTCAAGAGCTTCAAACGGCGCAGCTTCCAGCGGACCCTCGACTACAGCACCTGGCCCTTTGTCGGGTATCTCCAGGCGGCCAAGGCGATCATGGGCAAGTTGCCCCGCTACGCCATTGGCATGTCCTCGGACGGCGCGGCGACCTACTACCCGGGCTACGCCATGGTCGGCGCGGCCAAGACGGTCATGGAGATCTTCTGCCGCTACCTGGCCGTGACCTTCTTTGAAGAGGACATACGCATCAACATCCTGCGCGCCCGGTCGGTGGTCACCGAGTCTTTGGAGGCGACCTTCGGCCCAGAGTTCGTGCCCTTCCACCGCAAATACTGCGGCGACGACTACTTCATCAAAACGGAGGAGGTCGCCGACGCGGCGCTGGCCCTGTGCAGCGGATTGATGGACGGCGTCTCCGGGGAGATCCTGTTCCTCGACCGCGGCTTCTCCTTCGCCGACAACGCCATGCGTATGTTCGAGCAGCGGGAGAAGTTGGGCCTCTAGCCCAACTCGTCCAAACCGCTATTCGTCGCCGCGCACCTGGTCCCAGTATTCCTTGATCAGGCGGGCGGTCTCCGGCTGGGCAAAGCTCACCTGGTGCATCAGGGTCTCGACCGTCCGGGTCTCTTCGAAGGCCTGACGCCGGGGGAGCGACAGGTAGCGCTTGAGCGTTTCGAGGGAACCGCGCGGCTTCTCGGCAAAGCCCCGGGCGATGCGCAGGGCCCGCTTCCAGACCTTGTCCTTCGGGAGCACGGCGTTGATCGAGCCGCGACCCTCGAAGTGGGAGCCCTTGAACAACTGCCCGCCGAATAGCATTTCATTCGCCAGGTACTCGCCAAAGGCCAACTGGATGAGCCGGGTCGAGCCCATGCCAGGGGTGAAGCCCATGTTCATGAAGCTCGCGCCATACCGGCTCTCTCGCGCCATCAGCACCACGTCGCAGCACAGGCCCATGGCGAGGCCGCCGCCGACCGCGTGACCCTCCATGGCGGCGATGGTCGGCATCGGCAGGTCGAGGAGAAATTTTGGCAGGAGGATGTCCGAGGCGGTCATGGCGCCGCCGGCGAGGTCGGCGAGCACCTCCTGGCTGGCGCCGGCACAGAAGACCTCCTCGAGGCCACGGATGATGCAGACTCGGGTTTCCCGATCCTGGCCGAGCTCGGTCAGGCTGGCCATCAGCTCCTCGATGAACGGCTCGGAGAAGGTGTTCTTGCCCTCCCGGTCGTTGAGGTGCAGCAGGGTGATCCCATCTTCGAGGGGGGATAGCTCGATGCGCGCGCCCATGGCTCACTTCTCCTTTGGCGGTCGGTAGCGGTCGAACCAGGGGAGGGGCTCCCCCTCCAGGAACGCCGTGATGGCGTTCGCCGTGTCGGGCGAGGCCATGAGATCGGTGGTGACAGAGGCGCCGACGTGCACCGCGCCCGCTAGCGGCATCCCGGCGATGCGTTCGTCCAGGCGTTTGAGGCCGTCGACCGCCGCGGGTTGGCAACGCAGGGCATGTTTGATGGTCGAGCGCAGGGCGCGCTCGAGCTTGGCGTAGTCCGGGACCACGCGGTCGATCAAGCCGAGGCCGAGCGCCACGCTGGCGTTGAAGCTGCTCGACAGGGCGACCAGCCTCGCCTTCTGTGGCGGCAGGCGCTCCAACAGGATCGGTAAGACCACGGCGGGCAGCAGGCCGAGCACTACCTCCGGGAGGCCGAAGGTCGAGGCCTCGGTGGCGATGACGACATCCGCCGCCGTGGCCAGGCCGAGACCGCCGCCCATGGCAGCGCCGTCGACCGCGGAGATGACGTATTTGGGTGAGGCGCGCATCAGCCGCAGGCAGTCGGCAAAGCGGTGCACCTCGGAGCTGAGGTCTGCCTCGGGAGTCGCGGCCGCCTTGGCCAGGTGCATGCCGAGGCAGAATTGGCCGGGGGAACCTTCGAGCACGATCACCCGGCAGGCGTCGTCGGCGTAGGCCGCCTCGAGGAAGCCCTCGAGGGTGGCGACCCCCTCTGGGTCGATCAGCGCCGCGCGATCGTTTTTATCGGACGGTGCGAGGCGGATCCGCCAGACCGGCGTGCCGTCGTCGCTACGGGTGACGCGCATGGGCTGCAGCCATCATGAAGTGGGTTGTCCTCGTTGGGCCCGGGTGTGGGGCGGTCCTTTTAATACAACGACTTAGCCTTGGCCAGGGGGGTTCATTGGGACCCCTTTGCTCCTTTTGCCGGATTGGCTATGGGGGGGCGGAACCGTCATCGAGGAGAGCACAGATGCACGCACGTACCAGAATTCCCTTTGGTATCTCGGTTGTGGCCGGATTGTTGTTGGCCGCGCCTGTCATGGCTGCCACCTATTCCGGAAATGGCAATGCCGGTTTTGGTGGGGCGGTCGGCGAGGGCACGTTGGAGATAACGCGTGCCGCCGACGTGTTGACCTTCACCCTCACCAGGGGCACGGGCGACCTCAACGACACGGTGGTGATCTACATCGACTCGGTCGCTGGTGGGTTCGGCGACACCTACGGCATGGATGACCAGTTGGATCCGGGCCGCACGGCGATCTCGGGTGGCACCACCGGGAGTGGCAACCTAACGGAGGTCACCTTTGGATTCGACGCCGACTTCGCCATTGTCTACGAGATCGTTAATGGGGGATTTCTCTTTGAGCTCGCCGAGGGTGGCAACGACACCCACGTTTTCGTGGCGGCGATTGGAACCGCGGGGGCGGTTGCAACCGACGCGACCTTCTCG
>JAUUZB010000351.1 GCA_030590185.1 Deltaproteobacteria bacterium | reverse complement strand
GGGCACTCGCCGGCCACGCGGCAGGCGCTGCACTCGCCGGTCGCGGCGATGCAGCCAAGGCCCGCGGAGCAGTGCTCACCGATCTCGCAGGCTCCGCAGACCCCGTCCACGCAGCCTTGCCCGGCCGCGCAATTCGCGGCGGAGGTGCACAGGGTGGTATCCGTGTCCGAGTGAGCATCTGAGTCCCCGGCCGCGCCCGCGTCGCCCGCGTTCGAGCCTTTGCAGCCCACGGTGGCCAGGAGTAGGCAAAGCGAAATCGAAGTTGTCAATCGGACACGTGGCATGCCGTTTCCCCTCGCGCTAGGCTCGCAACTCGTTCCTACTTCATGTTTTTGCTCGTGCCGCATCTCATCCCCCTTCTCAGTACGAATACGCACAACGAAAGCCGACGGTCGTCTTCCGATGGGTGTCCACCGGTGCTTCGCGCTGGTACCAGACCTCGAGCTCCGCAAAAAAGTCGGCCCAGGAACCATTGCGTACGATCCCGTTCGTGCCGCTCTCGTCAGCCACCCACTCGGCGACGTTTCCCGCCAGGTGCAAGTGCTTCGACGGCGAGGCGCCCCCCTCCAGGGTCACGATATCGTCGGCGTCGAAGATCGGTGCCGTGTTGGCGCACAGGGTCGGCGAGTCGCCGCCGGTGCAGGTATCGGGCGGGTAGGTGTCGTTGCAGTAATTGGAGAAGCCGGCCTTGTTCTGACAGTTGGCCAGTCCCACCGGCGTCTCGTCCCCGGCCCAGGGGTAGGTACGGCCATCGATGCCGCGGGCGGCCGCTTCCCACTCCGTGGCCGTGGGTAGGCGCTTGCCGGCCCAGGTACAGAAGGCTGCGGCCTGGTTGCGGCTCACACAGACCACCGGGTGATCGGTAAGGGCGCGATCGAAATAGGGCGGCTCGCTTGCCCAGATCGGGTCGCCGGGATCACATGCCGGCAGGTCGGCAGCGACTTCGGTCGAAGGGGCAGTATTGAGATAGGCCTGATACCGGGCGTTGGTGACCTCGAAGCGGTCGACGTAGAATTCCTCGCTGAAGACCACGGTCTCGAGCTCGGTGCGGCTGCCCAGGGGGTAGGCGCCCGCCGGGACCTCGCACATCTCGGACGCGGCGGTGGCGTCGTCTGGACCCATGAACCAACCGCAGTCAAAGCTCGTGTCGTGGCACAGACCCTCGGCGCCGTGGGCGCAGGTGGTCGGTGCCCGTTCGCAGGTGTCGCTCCAGCCGCATTTCAGACCCACGGCGCACAGACCGTAGACGTTGCAGGCCTCACCTTCGTCGCCGGGTAGATCCACACATCCGCCAGGTAGCAGACCGGTGAAGGCAAGAAGGCCGAGAAATCGCAGTCTCAAAACAGTGTCCCAAAATGGAGCATGAAGCCACCCGCCGCCGGAGCAAGCCCCAAGCTCAGCTGGCCCGCCTCGATCGGAGCGTCCTCCGGTTCGATCAGGAAGAGCACCGCGGCGGTGGTGAAAAAGGCGCCGGCCGCGATCCAACCCGCCACCGCCACACTGTTCCAAACGCTGATCTGGCCGCGGCTGGCGTCGAAGGCGTCCTGGTCGGCGGTGTTGAGCGCCTGATCCCGGCTCTGGACCGCCACCCCGGTGCCGATGGCGCCAAAGGCCAAGCCGACCACGCCCGCCCCGAGCGCGGTCAGATAGAGCGGGCTGTAGTCGGGGGGCAGCACGAGCTCAACCTGTTTGCCGAGCAGGCGCAGGGTAACCGTCTCGACCGCCCTCACCACGTGGTGCTCCGCCTCCACGGTGACCGATTGCCGGCCTAGGGCCCGGTTGTTGTCGTTATCGATCAAGGTAGCGGTCACGACGAGGGTGTCACCGCTCTTGCCTATGTTGGCGGAAATCTGGAACTGCGCGCCGAGGGCGGCGCCCAACTCGGCCATACAGGCAACCTCGTCACAGCCCGCCAGGATCTGTTGCTGCTGCTGGTGCAGCATGGCCACCAGGTCTTCCTGGTTGAGAACCTGGTAGGACCCGTCCTTGGCGACCAGGGCACTGATCAGGTGGGCTAGCGCCGCCGGGTCGACGGTGTCCTCCGGGAGCCCTGTGACCTTGGGGTTGAACACCAGCAGGCTGGGTAGATCGGCGGCCTCCTGGGCTGCGACCGGCTGCACGCCAACGAGCAGCACCGCGATCAATACGATGATCCGAGTGAGCCCAAACCGCGGCAATTCCCCCCCCGTTCCGATGGCGTGACGTCGGTCCGTATAACGAACGGTACGTGATGCCGCAACTGCCCGCCGCGTCCGGCTGAACGAGGGTTGGACTCTCCTCCGTTCTCAGGCGTGATTGATTTCGTCCCGAAACCGATCGCTCGACCTGTATAGTAGACGAGATGATAGCCATCCTCCTCGGTGCCCTCGTTGTGAGCGGTGCCCCGACCGCCGAGCGGATCCGCGCGGCAACCCAACCGGCCCCGGCCCCGGGGTATCGCCTGCACGCCCTGCACCTCGGCACCACCGTGGACGCCAAGCGCGACCTGTTCATCGTCGACCCGTCCCTGCCGCGGCGTATCGAGATCGCCTTTGCCTGTTGGTTGGTGCGCGGGGACGACCGGGTGATCCTGATCGACACCGGTTTCATTGATCCCACCATGGTCGAGCAGTGGCGGATCCGAGACTATCGCGATCCGGTGACCGCCCTGGCCGAGGTTGGGGTGGCGCCCGGCGACGTCACCGACGTCATCATCACCCACCGCCACTGGGACCACATCGGTGGTCTGGTGCGCTTTGCGGCGTCGACCCTGTGGATGACGCGGGCCGATTTCGAGGGCACCCTTCGCTGGTCCAAGCGCGCCAAGCCGAAGCTCCACGCGGTCCTGAAGGCCGCCCGGGACTCCGGCCGCCTGCGTCTCACGGAGATGCTGACCGAGGTGGCACCCTCGGTGGTGGTGGTGCCGGTGGGGCTGCACACCCCCGGCTTCCAGTACGTGGTGGTCCACAACCCGGACGGGCGATGGGTGTTTGCCGCGGATATCGGACCGCTCCGGGCTAACTACGAGGGTTTGGCACCCACCGGGCAGAGCAGTGACCGCGCCGCCGCCCGGGTGGCGATCGAGACGATCAAGGCGGTGGTCGGGGGGGAGATCGACCGGATCGTCCCGGGCCACGAGCCAGGCCTGTTCAAAGGGGCCCGGAGCGTCGATCTCAGGGCCCCGGGATTGGTCAATCCATGAGCCTGGACTCTACTCAATAGACTTCTATCTTCGGTTGCCAGAACACAAACGAGCGTTATATTACGCGTTTTCCGCTGGCTGCCGACCTGGGGGTTGGAGCCTGGCGGGAAACGGGCCCATTCGTGCTCGGCCCCGGGCCGGGCGTTCCCTGGGAAAGGGGTGCAGAGTTGTCGCGCTATGTAGGCATCGATATCGGCGCTGAGACTGTCAAGATCGCTGAGCTCCTGGTCGACGGGGGCGGGGCCAAGCACGGCCGGACCATCGTCGTCGAGCACCACGAGGATCCAGGCGCCGCCGTACGCGCCGGCCTCACGGAGCTGGATTGGTCGACCGTGGACGGAGCCGCGGTCACCGGCCGTCTCGGGCGGCTGTTGGACCTGGAGCGCATCCCCGTCAAGGCGGCGCAGGTCGCCGGCCTCGATGCCCTGTTGCCCGACTTCGGACCGGTCACCGTGATCTCGATCGGCAGCCGGGGCTTCTCGGTGCTGGAGCGCCGCGACAGCGGGGCCACGATTTTCCGCGAGAACAGCCGTTGCTCCCAGGGGACCGGCAACTTCCTACGCCAGCTGGTGTCCCGTTTTGGCCTCACGGTGGAGGAGGCCAGCGGCCTGTGCTCCGACGTGGAAGATCCGGCGCCCCTGTCCGGGCGCTGTCCGGTGATCTTGAAAACCGACATGACCCACCTGGCGAATAAGGGGGAGAGCCGGGCGCGAATCCTCGCCGGCCTGTACGACGCGGTCTGCGAGAACGTGCAGGTCCTCCTCAAACCGAAGCTCGCGCCACCGCGGGTGTTGCTCGGCGGCGGCGTCACCCGCGCCGGCCGCATCCAACGCCACTTTCGGGAGAGCCTGCCTGCGGATGGCATGGAGCTCGTGGAACCGGAGGGGATTGATCTGCTCTTCCTCGAGGCCTTTGGCGCGGCTGGCGAGGCGGCCCGCCGCGGTCTCGGTACCCATCCCCTCGATACCCTGGTCGCGCCGGTGAGCGAGGTTGAATTCCAAGAGGTGGCGCCCCTCAAGGCGGCCCTCAGCCGGGTGCATCGACCGACGAGACCGGTGATGGAGCTCGGCGCCAAGGCGCGTCGTCTGCTGCTCGGTTTTGACATCGGCTCCACCGGCTCCAAGATTGTGGCGCTCGACGCCGAGCTCGGCGAGCCCTGTTGGGAGGACTACGCCAGCACCAACGGCGATCCGGTCAGCGCTGCCCAAACTCTCATGAGCAGCTACCGAGACGTCGCCGCCGACCGGCATCACGTAGTGGCGGTCGGCGTGACCGGCTCCGGTCGGGAGATCGTCGGCTCGCTGTTGACCACCTGCTACGGCGCGGATCGGGTCTTTGTGCTCAATGAGATCGCCGCCCACGCCGCCGGCGCTGTCCACTACGACCCCACGGTCGACACCATCTTTGAGATCGGCGGGCAGGACGCCAAGTACATTCGCCTCCAGGATGGCCAGGTGTTTGACGCCGCCATGAACGAGGCCTGCAGCGCCGGCACCGGCTCCTTCATCGAGGAACAGGGCCAGAAGTTCGCGGAGGTCGAGGACGTGGTCCAGATGGGCGAGCTCGCCCTCTCGGCCGAGAGCGGCGTCTCGCTGGGACAGCACTGCTCAGTCTTCATGGCCGAGGTGATCGACGCGGCGGTGGCCGCGGGCAAGCCCCAGAGCACGATCGTCGCCGGTATCTACGACTCGATCATTCAGAATTATCTGAACCGGGTCAAAGGCAACCGCTCGGTGGGCGAGCGGATTTTCTGCCAGGGCATGCCGTTCTCATCCGATGCCCTCGCCGCCGCGGTCGCCCAGCAGACCGGTGGCGAGGTCGTCGTACCGCCGAGCCCCGGCACGGTGGGGGCGCTCGGGATCGCGCTCTTGACCCGGGAGGAGCTGACCGATCAACTCACGGCCACGCCGCTGGAGCCGCAGTTGTTCCTCGACGCCGAGGTGATCAAAAAGGACAAGCTCATCTGCCCGTCGACCAAGGGCTGTGGCGAGCCCGGCAACCGCTGCGGCATCGACCGTCTGACCACCCGGGTTGGCGCGGAGGAGAAGAAGTTCCTGTGGGGCGGTCACTGCTCCCTCTACGACAAGGGCGGCAACCGGCCGAAGCTGCCGGACCTAGCCCCGGATCCCTTCCGTGAGCGTCGCGACTTGATGCAGGCGATTATCAAGGAGGCCGAGGCGGCGCGCACCGACCGGCCCACGGTCGGGATGAGCGACGAGTTCCTGCTCAAGCGCCTGCTGCCGTTCTTCGCCACCTTCATGCGCGGGCTCGGCTTCGACCTGGTTATCCATACCGATTCGGGCCAGGCGGTGCTCAAGCGCGGCATCGGTGAGGCGAACGTTCCCTACTGCGCGCCGGTGCAGCTGTT
>JAUUZB010000114.1 GCA_030590185.1 Deltaproteobacteria bacterium | reverse complement strand
GCCAGGCCCAACTGCAAGCCGCCCTGGCCCAGATTGTCCATGAGGGAGTCGGAGCGCTGATCTACATGGCCGGGCACGAGGGCCGCGGTATCGGCCTGTGGGCCAAGGCGATCACCTACCTGCTGCAGGACGCCGGTGACGACACCTACCAGGCGAACGAACGCCTCGGGCTGCCCACCGACTGCCGGGATTTCTCCGATGCCGGCCGCATCCTGAGATACCTGCGGGGCGACCGCCACCGGATCCGTCTGCTCGGCAACAATCCACTCAAGCGCGAGGGCCTCGAGGCGCTCGGCCTCGAGGTGGAGACCCAGGAGCCGCTCATCGCCGGGGTCAACAGCTTCAACCGCCGCTACCTGACCTCCAAACGCGAGCATGGCCACCTGATCCCGGCCGAGGCGCTGGAGAGCTCACCGCCGGAGCCCGAGGAGGACTGAGGCGAGGCGGATCCCTAGGCACACCGCGGCGTGGCCCGCCGCTCAACGCACCGCGGCGAGGCGATACGCAACGCCTTGGCGACTGGGGATCGGAATGGTACACGGCCCCCCATGCCAGCACTGATCCACCGATCCTCCCAGTCCGTCACCGCGACGCTGCTCTGCCTGGCGTTCGTCGCGCCGCTGGGTTGTGGTGAGACGCCGGAGCTCGACGTCGAGCTGCCACGCCGCGAGGCCGCCGGGCCCTACACCATCGTGCGCCTCGAGGGCACTCCCTACGAGATGGGTCAACAGCACGCCGAGCTGCTACGCGAGGAGCTCATCGTGGGTGGCGTCTTCCTCCAGGAGGACGTCATGATGCAGCTGTTCATCGGCATCGCCGACGCTTACGACCTCGGCCCGGTCGCCGAGTCGCAATCCTACCCAGAGATCGTGGAGGAGTGTCAGGGCCTGGTCGACACGCTGGCCGACGAAAACTGGACCATGCGCGAGTGCCTGTTGTTGAACTTCGGCGACGTGGTGGTCGAGATCCTCACGAACGGTATGCCTGACGCGCCCGGCTGCTCGCAGATTGTGGCCGCCGGCGCCGCCACCAGCGACGGTCGTCTCTACCATGCCCGTTTGCTCGATTGGTTTGAAAACGAATTTGTCCTCGCCTACCCGGTGATCTTCGTGCGCGAGCCCACCGGCGAGCTACCCCACGTGTTCATCGGCTTCCCGGGCAACCTCTCCCCCTATACCGGCATGAACGTCGATGGCTTGACCGTCGGCTCGAACGAGGTCAGTCCGCCGAGCACCCGCGCCTACGAGCTGGAGGGCCGCAGTCACGTGCAACTGGTGGCGCGCATGCTCGCCGAGGCGAGCTCTCTCTCCGAAGCCCGGGCGCTCGCCGAGGGCATCAACCACATCTCCTGGGAGACGATCGTGGTGACCGATGGCGACGAGGGTTCCGGTGAGGCCTATGAAATGTCACCCCTCGGCATGGCGGTCCGCGAGCTCGAGGAGGGCGTACTGTTCGAGCTCAACCACTTCGCCGCGGAGACGACCGTCGACCTCGACGTGAGCCCGATCCCGGACAGCTCGGCCAAGCGCCAGCTCCGGCTCGAGCAGCTGGTCCTGCCCGACGGCGACCAGACCGTCTACGGTGAGCTCGATCGCGACAACCTCCTGGCGGTGGTCCGCGACCGCATTGACCCGGACACCGGCGAAGAGAGCTCCCTCGATACCTTCGACGACGACCTCACCTTGGCCACCAACGGCGCGCTCTACTCGGTGATCTTCGATCCGGAGCGGCGCCACTTCTGGCTCTCCGCCGGCACTACCCCGGTACCGCAGCAGAGCCACCGGGGCTTCTCCCTGCTCGAGTTGCTCGGGCGGGAGGATCCGAACCCGGTCCAGCTTCAGCTTCCGTAAAAGTCAACGGTCCACGATCGGAAAATCACCGGGCGAGACGCGCGATGGGGGCATCCCCTCTTGCATCTTGCTCCATCTTCGCTATCTTCCTGCGCCATCCCCTACGCAGGGATCACTACGGAGATCGGGAGGCATACGATGAACAATTGGATCCGAGTCGCTGATGCGCAGCGAGCTCTTGGTGGCGTCATCCGCCAGGAGATCAAGCAGGCTTCAGGCACCAACAACCTCGTCTCTCTCAAGGAGCAGCGCCGGTTGCCCCAGTTCTTGCGCGACGTTGCCGAGATCATGCGTCGCAACTCGCCCCCCAAGACCCGCCTCAAGGCTGATGCCCTGGTGGACGAGGCGATGCGCACCGCCATGGCCAAGTGGCAAAAATTCAATCCGCCCGCCACGGGTAAGGATGGCCGCTACCTCTCCCAGCAGGAGATGCACAACATCTCCGCGGATGATCGCGGCCTCGGCACCCTCACCTTCAAGGCCTACGAGCGGGTCGCCCGGCCAGACCAGCCCGCGCGCCAGCTCGTGGCGGCGATCAAACGCGACTTCGAGAAACGCAGCTTTGGCACGGCGCTCGGCACCAACATGAGCCTGCCGGGCGTGCGCGACAACGTGCACGACAGCGTGTTGGAGAGCTACGACTTCTACTTCCGCAACGTCGAGAACGCCGACTGGGGAACCGTGAAGGTCTGGGAGACCGCCTCCCTATGGCGTGGGCAGGTGGAGTGGATCACCGTCGTCGAGGTCAACACCGACGGGGACGACGGCTACGTCGAGCTATTTGACAACCAGGGCCGTCCCCTCGCCTCCGCCGAGACCTACTGCGGCGGTCTCAAGGCCTGGGATACCAACTTCAGTGACGTGCGCGAGAAGGTGCTGCCGGCCTGAGGCGGCATTCGGCTCGGCTTCGTCCGCGGCTCGGTCAGTGCAGGAGCTCCTCCTGCCGAAAGAAAAGGGCGACCTCTTCTTCGCATACCGCGCACTCGGTGTGCACCACCCGCACACTGTGGCCCGAGGTTTGGATGCTGCCCTCAGACATCTTGATCACCGGGCCGCCGCAGGGGCAGCGGGCGCGGCCGACCTCAAAATCGATTTCATCGAAGCGCGCGAAGGAAATGGCGTGCTCGGGGCTACGGCCGGGTTGAGCCAGGGCCGCTCGGCGCCGTCGCGTACGCCGCCAGCGTCGGGCAATGATCACCCCGAGGGCGAGCCCAATCGCCGCCACGAATGCAAATCCCATCATTGGATCTGATACGTACCCCTTTGGTGGTCGCCAGCGCAAACGTGCTACCATCGACGACCATGCCGAGCCCGCCTCGCGCTCTCCCATTGGTCGCCTTGCTCTGCGCCGGCGGTTGCTCCCAGCCCACTGCCGTCCCCCAGCCAGAGGCAGCCCCTGGAGCCGCCGCCGCCCTACCCCTTGCCGGATCGACGGCGGGCACTCCTGCCGCGCTGGCGCCCGGGGGATCGAGCGATCCAACCCAGCCCGGATTCCACCGGCTCGGCCAGAACGCAGACTGCGCGCTCCAAGCGCCCCTGGCCGCCCTGTCGGACTGCAGGCGCCTTTCCGGCCGCGCCCTGGGCGTGGCGGACACCAGCCGCGAGGCCTTTGACGGGGACACCTGCACCACCTGGAACTCGGGGGAGTTCCCGCCGCAGGGGGTCAGCGTCGACCTAATCGACGCCCCCGGCCTCGACGGGTTGCTGGTCTATCCTGAGATGACCCCGGTCACCGCCGACGTGACCCATGTGGTCGAGATCTCCGACGACGGTGAGACCTATCGCTCACTCGCCATTCTCACCGGCGTGATGACCAGCGGCGAAGGCTACGCCCTGCGCCTGCCGAAACGGATCGCGACACGCTATTTACGGGTTCGCACCACCGCCTCCCCATCCTGGGTGGCCTGGCGCGAGATCGTGCCCCTGCTCTGCCATCGCCCCGAGGATCAACCGCGCGACCAGACCACCCTGTCGAGCTTCGAGGATCTGGGAGCAGTGGATCCAGAGCGCTGCCACGTGCCGAGCGACCTGCTCGGCCCGAGCTGCGAGAGGGTCGGCAGCCGCTCGATGGCCCCCGCGGACTCGGAACGGGCGGTGTTCGATGGCACCCTGTGCAGCGTCTGGGACTCCGGGGAGCTGCCGCCGCGGGCAGTGACAGGCGCGCTGATCCGACCCACCATCTCCGGCCTGCTCCTCGCCCCGGCCACGGGACCCGAGGGGGAGGCGGTCGACGCTACCCACGTGGTGGAGATCTCAGCCAACGGCATTCACTACCGGCCGATCGCCATCCTCAGCGGCACGATGATCTCCGGGCACATCTATACCCTGCGCTGGAGCAAGCCCGCGGCCGCGGTCTTCGTGCGGGTACGGACCACCGCCGCGCCGGCCCGAGTCGCCTGGCGGGAGATCGCCGTGTTTGCCTGTGATGCCGAGCGTTGAAGCCCAACAAGCGGCGCTACGCGCTACTGGGCGCAGATCTCCGTCTCGCAAACCGCCGGGCAGCCCTCCTCCATCATCAAGGAGATTTCGTAGGGTACCGTCAGATCCCAATCGTTGGCGTAGGCGTCGTTGACCCAGATCGCCACGTCGCCATCGGGCACCACGAAGACGCACTCGGTTGTCGTCCCCTCGGCCCCGACCAAGGCGTTGAGTGGCGCGGTCCGCGAACAAAACCCGCGGGCATCACAAGCCGACCCAGAGCCGCAGTTGCCGCACAGGTCACCGCCGCCAGCGCCGGCACCGACTCCGTCCTCAGCGGCGGACCCACGGGTCGCCACCGCCCGCACCTCGAGGGCGCTGCCCGCTGATTGCTGCACCCGGATGGTCATTTGTACGTAGCCCGGGAAGCTCTGGTTGCTCACCGGAACGTTGAAGAAGTCCTGATCGCCAGCGTAGGAGAGGTAGCCGGTGGCGAAGTAGCCAGTGCCGCTGTCAAAGCCGACGAACTCAAAGTGAGCGCCCTCGACAATCGCGGCGGTGTAATAGGTGTCGAGCTCCACGCCGTCGCGATCGCTGATCCGCAGGGTGAGCGGGCCAGCGGCGCTGGAGCTGAGCAGGATGTCGTAGCTGGTCTCGTCGGTCAGGATCGCGATCTGGCAGCTACCGACGTTGTCGTCCAGGCTGCTGGTGCAGCGACTAGCCGCTGGGATCTCCGGCACGATCGAGGCGTCAGCCAGACCGCCGCAATCCCCGCCCCAATTCACACAGGCGATCGACGGCAAGGCCCCCGCCGCGGGAGAGGAAGCCTCGAGGGTGAGCACGACCGGCGTGGTGGCGGCGGCCGGCAGGCTGATCCGCAAGGTGCCGGATCCGCCATCGGTGACGAAGCTCGTGGGCGGGGCGCCGCCATCGGTGAGAGCAACGCTTACCCGCCCTGGAGCACCGAGCCCCAGGTCCACGACCGGCAGGCCGGATTGGACTGTCTCCCCCTCGACGGTCGCCGCGATGACGTCGAGGCTCGCCATGGCCCCAGCCTGGTAGTTGACCGTGCCAGTGCCACCGGTGAGGGTGATCGGCAGGGTCAAGGTGGCGTTGCCGCAGACATCGACGAAGCTGCCGCTGACCGCCGTCAAGCCGGTGATCGACGTGGTGGCCAGCTGCCCAAACTCGTCATAACCATTCAGCGCGACCAGCCCGCAGCTGTCGATCTCCACGAAGGCAGTTTCCAAGACGCCCGCGAACCCGACCGTGCCAACCCTGGGATCCACGGTCCACTGACTGCCGCCCCCGTCCGCGACGGTGCGATTGCGGCGGAAAAAATGCCCCCGCTCGTAGTACGGCCTGCCGTCCGGCCGCTCGCAAAGCGGCCGGGTGATCGCGTAGTTGTCCGTGTTGGTGCGATCGGTGGCGTCGGGCTCCCGATAGTGCGCGAGCTCGATCACGTAGCAGCCGTTCTGGCTGCTGTCCGCCCCGCAGTCGAGGCCCGAGGGGCTGTAGCCCGGAATGGACCACGGCGCCCCCATCATTGGCGTCGAGGAGATGTGGCTGATCGAGAGGTAGTACGCCCCGTCGCCCGCCTCCGACAACGGCACCATGGTTTCCAGATGGTTCGGTGATTGCCCGCCCATCTGGAAGGAACCTGCGCCTTCGGCATCTTCGATGTCGATGGTGAACCGGCTATCCGGCGATGGAAAGGTATACCAAGGCGTGATGGTGACCCCGCCGTCGAGGGTCAGGGCGCTCGACCCACAATCAACCGTCAAGCCTGTCCCGCAGGCTGGATAGTCAGCGGTGCCGGCGGGATCGCACTGGCGGTAGAAGAGCATCTGCAGCAAAAAGCCTGCGTCCATTGGGTCCGCGGCCACGGCGCGGGCGTGCAACAGCGAGGTATCGGTCTGGCCGGCGGGCACGTCGATGCGGAACCAATCCCGGTCGTCGGTGGAAATCACCGACTCGGCGCGGGTGATGGTCGTGGGCGTTGCGCTGGGCGCGGCCAGGGTGACCTGCGTAGCGGTCTCCGGGCGATCGTTGCGATCCGCTCCCTCGGCGAGGTCCTCCGCGATGGTCACGGTGAGGGTGTAGCTGGCCGTCCGGCTGTAGCCGACCCCCGAGCCAGCCTCGTCGTTGTGGACCCGGACCATAATATAGGTCGACGCCGGGTCGGTGACCGGCCCGAGCACCCGTATCCGGCGAACCTGGCGCCTGTCCGGGACAACCCCAACCGAGATCGGATCCGCCGGCGGTGGTGCGGTGCAATCCGGATAGCAGAGCTCGAAGGTCGGCGTGAAATCGACCCCCAGGGGCCAGCTCAGCTCGACGTCGATTACCGGAGCGCCGTTGGTCACCGTGTGGGGGATCCGATACCAATCGTCGTCACCCGCATAGGCCAGAAAACCCTCGTCGGCGCTGCCGCTGGTGAGATCGGTGGCCATGTTCGCGTGGTTGTTGGGCTCGTTGGTATCGGGGTCGGTGGTGCTGCCCACCCGCACGATGTACGGATTGTCCGGCTCCGGCACGAAATTGAGGTCCACCGATTTACTCTCGAGGAAGTAGTCACCGGGTTCCGTCGCCGGCAGGATGGTCTGAATGAGGTGCAAGTCACCGTCGTCGATATTCTCGGTCATCTCGGCGAAGACCGAGCGGGTCGTGCCGCAGGCGGTGCCGGCGTCGCAACCGATGTCGAGAGCACAGGGTATCACGTCGGTCGGTCGGCACAGGCTGCGACTGATGTCGCAGGCGTCGGCCGCGTCACAGTCGGTCGCCCCGGTGCAGGATTCCTCCGGATCGTTGACGCAGACCCCGATCGGCCCAGACCATATTGTTTGCAACCTGATATTGGCGTGCATGGTCAGGCTCACGTCGATATCGACGATCTGGTTCGGCGCGGTGACCGAGTAGCGCCAGAAGTCGAGGTCGGTAGTCGGACAGAGGCTGTCCTCCTGATCGCTGTCAAAGACCCCATCGTAGGCGGTCTCGATGCTCAGCGACGCATCGATGTCACAGTCGACCGCCGTGCTGTTGTCGAGATCGCCGTCCAGGTTGTTGATCTGCGCCGGAGTGCAGGCCACCAAAGAAGCACAGACTGCCGTCAGCGCCCCCGCAGGCAATCCGTGTCGGCCGAGAAGTCGACGGGAAAGACGAAGGTCTGCTGATCGCAGTAACCGTCGCTGACACAGTTCCCAAAAGGACACTCGTCGTCGTGAATGCATTGGTCGCTCTCCTCGGTGGGAAGACACCACCCGAGTATCGGATCGCACACGCCTTCGTCACAAGGAGTGTCTCGGTCACACTGTTTGGTAGCAAAGACCTCGGTTAGGCAGAAGCCGCGGGCCTCGGAACAGATATTCCCCGGCAGGCAATCGTCGCCGTCGCGGCAGCCGTAGTAGGGATCAACGTGACAGTAGCCGATCTCCTCCTCACAGGAGCCGCTGCAATCGGCGTCGGCGCTGCATTCCACCGGCTCCACATCGGGGCGCATGCACCAACCGATGGCGGGATCGCAGACCCCATCGCCGCAGTCCCGATCCTGTAAGCAGGGCAGACAGCGGCCCTCGTCGACGTCGCAGATCGATCCGCGACAATTGATATCGGACAGGCAAGCTACGCCGTCGGGGATCCCGGAACGCGGCTTGCAGAAGCCAGAGGCGATGTCGCAACGGCCCGGCTGATTGGCGCTGAATTGCTCACAGAAAAAACAGACGGCGGGACCATCCTCGTCGACATCGTCGTCGGCGAAACAGCCTGGATCGTCCGGGAAGTCGATCAACGCGTCGCCGTCGTTGTCGACCCCGTCTGAACAGGCCGGGATCGGATTCGCGAAGCTCTGCTCCTCGGTCGCGTCAGCCGCGGCGTAGCAGCCCGGATCGTTCGGAAAGTCGATGCCGCCGTCGCTGTCGTTGTCCACGCCGTCGGCGCACTCCGGGGCCGTGCCCGGATCCTCCTCGTCGTTGTCGT
>JAUUZB010000185.1 GCA_030590185.1 Deltaproteobacteria bacterium | reverse complement strand
GCCATCGAGCCGGACTGGATCCTCGACCTGTGCGACGAAGGGGACGGTCTCCTCGCCGCCGATAGCCTGGTTTGGAACGATGCGGCGGGCCGAGTGGAGCAGGTCGCAGCCCTGCGCTACGGCGAGCTCACCCTGGACGAGACGCGGGAGCGGGCCAAACCCTCGCCCGAGGCCGCGGAGATCTTGGCGGCGCGGGCGGTCGCCGTCGATCTGCGCAAGTTGATCGGCGAGGAGGCCAGCGAGGAAGTTCAACAATTGCAACGCCGGGTGGGCTTCCTACGCGGGGCCGCGCCGGATCTCGGGTTTGCGCCGCTCGATGCCGAGGCGGTGGAGTCGGCCCTGCGCGACCTGTGCGGCGATCGCGTGGCGTTGACCGATCTCCACGGCGACGCGCTCCCCATCGCCCTGCGCTCCCAACTCGGCGCTCAACGGGGTTCCCTCGACGCCTCGGCCCCGCTGCGCACCGTCCTGCCCGGTGGCCGCAAGCTGCAGATCCACTACGAGAGCGACCGGTCGCCCTGGGTCGAGTCCTGGCTCCAGGACTTCTTTGGCCTGCGGGAGGGGCCGTGCGTGGCCCAGGGGCGCGTGCCCCTCACTCTCCATCTGTTGGCCCCCAACCGCCGCGCCGTGCAGGTGACCACCGACCTGGCCGGGTTTTGGCGAGAGCATTACCCCGGACTCAAGAAGAGCCTCAGCCGTCGCTACCCTCGCCATGCCTGGCCCGACGATCCCCTGGGCGCCAAGCCGCCGGCTCCTGGCGGGCGCGGGCGTCGCCGGCGTTGAGTCGCTTGACCTGCCGGCCGGTTGTGCCGGAACCTCCTTAGATGGCGGACGGCGCGAGGTTCGGCAACTACGAGCTCGAGGCCTTCATCGGCCGCGGCGGCATGGCCGAAGTCTTTCGCGCCCGGGTGCTGGCCGGCCCCCTCGAGGGCGAGACGGTGGCGCTCAAGCGGATGCGGGAGGACGTGGCCGGTGATCCCGCCTACGTCGATCTCTTCAACGCCGAGGCCGAAGTCACCCAGCAGCTCACCCACCCGGCGATCATCCGCGTGCTCGAGGCGGGGGCCGTGGGCAGACTTCCTTACATGGCCCTCGAGTTTATCAACGGCCGCGACCTCGGTGAGATCATGGACGCGTGCCAGGAACGGTCCATCCTGCTGCCGATCGATTTCGCTTGCTACGTGGCGCACGTCGTGGCTGAGGCGCTCAACTACGCCCACACAGCGCGCGCCCCGAGCGGCGAGCCCCTTTGCCTGGTGCACTGCGACGTCTCCCCCTCGAACATCTTCATCTCCGACCTCGGGGAGATCCGGCTCGGCGACTTTGGCATCGCCCGCATCGGCAAGCGTGACCCGGCGAAGACTATCGGGGTGGTGGGCAAGGCGCCCTACATGACCCCGGAGCAAATTGATCAGAAGCAGGTCTCGCCCGCCACTGACGTTTTTGCCCTCGGCGCCATCCTCTTCGAGTTGTTGACCAACCGGCCTGCATTCAGCGGTGATCGGACCATCGACATCTGGGACGCGATCGTGGACGGCAAGCGACCGCCGCCTTCGAAGCTCCGAGCCGAGGTACCGCCGGAGCTCGATGAGCTGGTGCTGGTCGCGACCTCCCCCCGACGGGATGCCCCGGGCCAACGCCAGGCCTGGAAGCTGATCAAGGACCTCACCACCCGCCACCCGCCGCGGCTGGCGAGCTGCGAGATCTTTGCCGACCGGCTCGAGGCGCTCTACGACCCGAACATTGGCACCGAGCTCGCCATCGCCGCGGTGGTTCGCGGCTTGTTTCGCAAGCCGGCGGCCGCCAAGGCCACCACCGCACCCGAGGCAAAAGGCTGAGCCTTAGGGCGCCAGGTTTCCGATCAGCAGGCAGCAGGCCAGGATCACCCCAAAGTAGAGCACCAGGACCGCGTAGACCTTGAGCCACTTGCGCTCGTCCTCGAGGCTACCGACGCCCACCAGGGTGAACTTCGCGATCGTCTGGGCGCTCGGCGCAGGCGTGGCCAGGCTCACCAGCAGGGTGACGATGACCGTGACCACCAAACCCAAGGCATTCCACCACATCCAGAAAACGCTATCGGCAAAGATCCACAGGCACAGGTTGAACCCGACCCCGGCCATGACGCCGGTGATGATTCCGCTGCCGGTGGCCCGTCGCGAAAGCACCCCAACCAGGAAGGCGGCTAGGATCGGGCCGTAGAAGGCCGAGCCGATCTTGTTGATCCCCTCCACCACCGTGTCGGAGATCCCGCCCACCAAAAAAGCAAAGCCGGTGATCACCGCGCCCCAGATCACCGTGGTGATCTTGGCCACCCGCATCAGGCGGTGCTCTGGCACCTTGGCGAACTTCTCGATGAAGTCGCGCATGGTAGCGGCCGACAGGGAGTTCAGAGCCGAGTCGAGGCTGGACATGGCCGCGGCGAGGATGGCGGCGAACAGCACCCCGCGCAGGCCGGTCGGCACTTTCTGGAGGATGAACTGGGGCACCAACTGGTCGAGCTCGTCGCCCGGGACCGAAGCGCGCAGCTCTGGTGAGGCGAGGTAGACCGCACCGACCGCGATGCCGAGCACCAGGTAGAGGATAGTCAGCGGGAAACGCGCCAGGCCGTTGAAGACCAGCGAGCGTTTGGTGTCCGCCAGGGTCGGCGCGGAGAGCTCGCGCTGCACCTGGCTCTGGTCGGTTCCGTAGTAGGATGCGTAGAGGAAGAAACCACCGATCAAAAACCCCCAGAAGGGCGCCTTCGATCCATCCCCGAGCCCGTGGCCGCCGTCGATACCCGTCCAGCGCTCCGCCGGAAAGGACGCGAACATCTCACCGAGGCCGCCCACCTCGCCCGCGGCGAGGCCGATGCACAGCAGCAGGCCGCCGAGCAACACCACCATTTGAATCACGTCGGAGTAGACGACCGCCGTCATCCCGCCGATGGTGTCGTAGATCACGGTGACCACGCCGATCATCAAGATCGTCGACCAGACAGGCAGGTCCAGGCAGACCGCGAGCACGATACCGCTGGCGTAGACCCCTACCCCGGTGCCGAGCCCGCGGCTGAGCAGAAAGACGCCGCTGACGAAGGTCCGCACCGCGGAGCCAAAGCGTAGCTCCAGGTATTCGTAGACGCTCACCAGCTCGAGCCGACGAAAGAAGGGGATTAACAGCACCATCACCGCGATCATGGCGAGCGGCACCGCTAGCTCGTACTGCAGCCAGGTCAGACCGCCGCCCGGTTTGAGGGCGATGAATGCCGGGATCGAGATGAAGCTGATCGCTGAGGTTTGGGTGGCCATGGTCGAGATGCCGACCGCCCACCAGGGCAGATTGCGCCCGCCTACATAATAGTCCTCGCTGCTCGACTGCCCGCGGCCGAGGAAAACCGAGAGGCCGATCATGCCGGCCATGTAGACCGCGATCACGATCCAATCGATGATGCTCACGTCAACTCCCCTATCTTGGGTGCCAGGTGGACGTCGAGCGCGGCGCGGCCGCTAGATGAACTCGAGATACTCCCCACACTCATACCCAGCCGCCACGTCGTTGCACGGATAGGACTTCAGGCAGACGATGTAGGCCCCAAAGCTCTCCGGTGTTACCCGCGCAAACATGGTGGTGCAGGCCTCTATGGAGCCGCCGCCGAGGCCGTTGTTGCAATGGGCGGCGTAGGCCAGCAGCTCCTGGCATTGGGATGTGACTTGGGTTGGGTCGAGCACCCCGAGGTCGAGGTTCCCAAAACACGTGTAGCGCGCCAGGGTGTCGTCGCAACTCACCGGCTCGAGGCACTCGGCGTACTCCAAATAGCTCGCGGCGGTAAACGGCTGCGCCTGAATGAAACACTCGACCAAGGAGGTCTCGGTGACCGGGACGCCGCTGGTGACCACCTCTGCGCAGGCGGTGGTCCAGTCCTCGATGATCAGGCAGGCGTCGAGCAGGTCGAGCATCGCCGGCGGGACGACGTCCTGGCATTCGTCGTAGCGGTCGTCGTCGGGCAGCGGGCAGCCACCGGCGGTGATGCACTCCACCCAATCGGCGAAGGGCACCGCGGCGGCGGTTTCCTCCACGTCGCCGCAGCCATCCTCGGTGCCGAGCGGCTCGAGTCCGCAGGCAGCCGCCCACAGGCGGTAGCGTTGGCAGGGATCCGCGTAGGCCTCGGGATACTCTCCCTCGGAGCAGGTCGCGATCGCCTCGCCGTCGCTGCACTCCGACTCGACCACGCAGGCGGCGAATGCGTCGAAAGCGGACGGCTCATTATCGACGAGCAGGTCGTGGCGGAGCTGTTGGCAGACCGAATCCCGATCGTCGGCATAGCGACCGGCGGCGAAGCCACAATCCTCGGCGTGGGCCGCGAGGTCCCCGCAGGGGGTGGAGCAGGCGAAACCCGCGATCGTGGTGGTGCAGGCCAGGCTGATGAGGAGGGTGCGCCCCATGGGAGGAATCTACCGCATCGCGTCGAGGAGGGTAAGAGAATCTGATGGACGAGAGGTTGAGGAGGGTGCGAGATCTGGTCGGCGAGAGCCAAGAAGATGGGGATCCACAAACGACGTTTGCGCCAGCCGCAGGCCCGGCTACAATGGGAGCATCATGGATGTTCGCGACTACTCGTGCTTCTCGGATCTGATCAAAGCGATCCGGCGGGAGCATCATCTCAGCCAGAGGGCGTTGGCCAAGACGCTACAGGTTTCTCCCGGCTACGTGGGGCAGTGGGAGCTACAGCTCACTCAGCCTTCGCCCGCGGTCACGGTCAAGCTCTGCCGTGCTTTTACGATCGACGACATCGAGTATGTCCAGCGCTTGGCCTACGCCAGCCGCGCCCCGGAGTGGCTACGCGAGTCGATCATCCGCTACGAACGGGATCCTACCCAGAGTCCGCCCCTGTCCCTGGTGGAGCGGCAGATCCTCGACACCATGCGCCGGCTCCCAGAGGCGCAACGCGAGCGGATCGCCGAGCGGATCGTCGGTTGGGTGGATGCGATCGAGTCGGAGCTCGAAGCGCCGCCGCAGCGAAGCCGCAGCGCCGGGTGATCGTCAGCTCTGTTGGGCGGCCGCGACCTCGGCGGCGAAGTCCTCGGAGCGCTTCTCGAGCCCCTCACCGAGCTGCCAACGCACGAAGCGACGGATGACGATTTTCTCGCCCAGCTTGGCGACCAGCTCATTGAGGAGTTGATCCACCGACTTCTCCGGGTCCTTCACGAACGGTTGGTCGAGCAGACAAACGTCCTTGAAGTACTTTTTGATCCGGCCCTCGACCATCTTCTCGACGACGTTGTCCGGCTTGCCCGATTCCTTGGCCTGGGCCGCCAGGATCTCTCGCTCCTTGGCGACTACGTCCTCAGGGATCTCGTCAGCGGACACGAAGGCGGGCGCCGAAGCGGCCACGTGCATGCTGATATCCTTGATGAAGGTGCGGAAGTCATCGCCGCGAGCAACGAAGTCGGTCTCGCAGTTGACCTCGAGCAACACGCCGATGTTGCCGACGCCGTGGATGTAGCTGGTCACCGCGCCTTCGGCGGCGATGCGGCCGGCCTTCTTCTTGGCGGCGGAGAGGCCCTTCTTGCGCAGCCACTCGATGGCTTTCTCGATGTTGCCGTCAACTTCGGTGAGGGCCTTCTTGCAGTCCATGATGCCCACGCCGGTTTGTTGGCGAAGGTCTGAGAGGAGCTTGGCATTAACTTGCATGGCAGTATTCCGACAGTCGCCCACGGTATGGGCGGACCGAGTTGCGTTGTGGGGGGTGAGCTAGGGTTGCGGCCGGGTGCTGTCGTCGCCTTCGGTGCCTTCGGTGCCCGGGGCGCGAATGACCTCGACCTTTGGGCCGGGACCGTCTTTGGACTCGCGTGGGGTTCCGGGGGGGAGCGCGTCGGGGGCGTCCTCTTTCTTGGCCGTCTTCTCGTGGTGGAAAGAGTCCTCGAAGCGCTTGGTGCCCTCGAGACAGGCGTCGGCCGCCTTGGCCACGAAGATGCGAATGGAGCGAATGGCGTCGTCGTTGCCCGGGACCACGTAGTCGACGTGATCCGGATCGCAGTTGGTGTCGACCACCGCCACCACCGGGATGCCGATCTTGCGTGCTTCGGCCACCGCAATGTGCTCCTTGCGGATGTCGATCACGAAGATGGCGCCGGGGAGCTTGTTCATCTCCTTGAGGCCGCCGAGGTTCTTTTCGAGCTTGAGGCGCTCACGGGTGAGCTGAAGGACTTCCTTCTTATTCAGCTTCTCGAAGGTACCGTCCTCGGCCATCTTCTCGATGCCACGCATCCGGTCGAGGCTTTGCTTGATGGTGCGGTAGTTGGTCAGGGCGCCGCCGAGCCAGCGGTTGTTGACGAAGAACTGACCGGCGCGCAGGGCGTTCTCTTGGATTACGTCCTGGGCCTGCTTCTTGGTGCCGACGAACAGCACCTTCTCGCCGTTAGCGGTAGTCTCGGCGAGGAATTGGTAGGCCTTGGAGAACAACGGGACGGTTTGTTGGAGGTCGATGATGTAGATGCCGTTGCGGGCGCCGAAGATGTAGCGCCCCATCTTGGGATTCCAGCGATTGGTTTGGTGCCCGAAGTGAACACCCGCTTCGAGCATCTCGCGCATACTGAGCTCTGCCATCTTTTTCTCCTAGTTTGGTTGTTCCTCCGCGCGGCCCATCGGTCCGAACCCAACGGGTCACCACCGAACCGATCCAAACGGCCACGCGTGTGTAATCTGCCCGGGCCACCGTCGTCGTCGGCCCGAGGCGGCGGGATCTAGCACAGCGCCTGCACCATGGCAACTGAGCCCGTCTCGCTTCTCCCGGCGCCGGGGATCTCAACGGCACCTCGGCGTGATTTGGTCACCTAGGGCGATTTTTGGGAATAGGAGCCGGTATTGAGAAATGACGCGACGCGTTGATTTGAATGACTTGTGCCTCAGAGTTGTCTCATTCTTTGCGCAGGGAGACGCCCCCCCACTATAATGAATCTGCAGATTGTCTGATTTGGGGATGTGGTCCCGGAAAGAGTATGCTGATGTCCCGCTCAACGTTGCGCCAGGCACCTATTTTCGCGATTGGTGTTGCGGCCCTCCTGCTCGTTGCCCGTGTGAGTT
>JAUUZB010000758.1 GCA_030590185.1 Deltaproteobacteria bacterium | reverse complement strand
GGGGGCGGGATTTCTACTCTCCGCGGCTGAACCAGATGCGCATCGACCAGCCGGGCGGCGACGATGATGAGTTCCTGGAGATCGCGGGCATGCCGGGCGACGATTTGACCGGACTGACCTTCGTAGTCATTGGCGATAGTTCCAGTTCGCTGAGCGGCAACGTTGAGGAGGCGTTGAGCCTCGACGGTTATGTCATCCCGGCCGATGGCATCGTCTTGCTCTCTGAGTTCGCCAATCCGCTCGGCGCAACCCCCGACTATGTGTTGACCAGCCTCGCCTTCGAGAACAACGACAACGTCACCCACCTGATCCTCGAAGGTTTCACAGGTACGATCGGTGACGATCTCGACACGGACGACGATGGCGTCCTCGACGTCACTCCCTGGACCTACGAACTCGATCGCATCGCGGTGATCAAGGAAGAGAACCCGCCCACCAGTACAGAATTCCACTACGGCCCCCCCACCGTCGGTCCGGACGGCACCTTCATGCCTGGCTCGGTCATCCGCTGTGGCGATGCCCTCGGCACCTGGGGCATCGGCACCTATGACGTAGGCATCACCGACACGCCGGGGGACGCCAATATCTGCCCGGAGATGACCGTGCTCGGCAACGGGGTCGAGATCGTGGACGGCGACGTCACACCGGACGTGGCGGATGACACCGACTTTGGCGGCACCGACGTAGGCAGCCCGGTGGTCCACACCTTCACCATCGAGAGCAGCGGCAACGTCGACCTCGGCCTGGTTGGTACCCCGTTGGTGGACATCACCGGCGCCGACGCCGCGGATTTCTTGGTCACCGCTGACCCGACGACGCCGGTCGCTGGTACAACCACCTTCGAGATCACCTTCACTCCGAGCGCCGATGGTTTGCGCAGCGCTACGGTTGCCATCGAGAGCACCGACGGCAGCGAGGGGTACTACGACTTCGCCATCCAGGGCACCGGCAACCTGATCGCCGGCATCGAGATGATCGTCACGGGTCTCGGTGTCGAGATCATTGACGGCGCCGTCGCGGCGGCGGTCGTCGACGACACCGATTTCGGCACCACCGACGTGGGCACCCCCGTGGTGCACACCTTCACCATCCTGAACGCTGGTGACACCGAGCTTCTGCTCACCGACACCCCGGCCGTCATCCTCGGCGGTGACGCGGCCTTCAGCCTGACCACCGACGCCACCTCCCCGGTCGCCTCGGGCACCACGACCACCTTCGTGATCACCTTTGACCCGACCGCCACCGGGGCTGTCACAGGGACGGTCAGCATCGCCAACGATGATGGGGACGAGAACCCCTACGACTTCGTCATCGCCGGCAACGGCAACGTGCCCGTCACGACGGAGATCGACGTGCAGGGCGGCGGCAATTCCATCACGAGCGGCGACAGCTCCCCAACGCCGACCGACGACACCGGCTACGGCAGCGTGGTGATTGGGTCTCCGTTGGCGCACACCTTCACCATCGAGAACCTCGGCGCCGCGGACCTCAACCTCACCGGCACGCCCGTGGTCGACATCACCGGCGACGCCGATTTCACGGTGACCACCCAGGCGACGACCCCGGTTGGGGCTGCGGCCACCGTCGACTTCGTGGTGACCTTCTCCCCCGCCGCGGTCGGCGTCCGTGGCGCCACGGTGAGCATCGCCAACGACGACAGCGACGAGAATCCCTATACCTTCGACGTTGGTGGGACCGGCAACGCCGCGCCAGAGCCGGACCTGGACCTCTTCGGCAACAGCACCTTGATCCCGGACGGATCGAGCGTCGCGCTGGTGGCCGACGACACCGACTTTGGCGCCGCCGAGGTGGGTGGCACAGCGGTGGTTCACATCTTCACCATCGAGAACAATGGCACCAATGATCTCCTCCTCACCGGCACGCCCCTGGTCGTGATCGGTGGCGCGGCGGCCGGCGACTTCACGGTGACGGTTGATCCGACCACCCCCGTGGTTGCGGCAGCGACCACCGACTTCACCATCAGCTTTGCGCCCACCGTGGCCGGGACCCGGGACGCCACGGTGACCATCGGTAGCAACGACAGCGACGAGAACCCCTATGACTTCGTCATCAGCGGCAGCGGGACAGTCCCGGCGCCGGAGATGGCCGTCATTGGCAACTCGAATGAAATCGCCGACGGCGACACGACCCCTGCCCTTGCCGATCAAACCGACTTTGGCACCGTCCTGGTCACCGGCGGCTCGCTCGTCATGACCTTCTTCATCGAGAACACCGGCACCGCGGCCCTCGCCCTCGATGGCACCCCGATCGTCGCCATCAGCGGCGACGCGGACTTCACAGTCCTCACCCAGCCGAGCGCGGCGAGCGTGGCCCTGGGAAGCAGCCTCACCTTCGAGGTGAACTTTGATCCTACCGCCACCGGCCTGCGCACCGCCACGATCAGCATCGACAACGATGACAGCGACGAGGATCCGTACGACTTCGTCATCGTTGGCAACGGAACCGACACCGCTGGCCCGGACATTGCGCTGCTCGGCAACGGCGTTGAAATCCCGGACGGCAGCGTTCCGCCGTTGCTCGCCGATCACACCGATTTCGGTCCCATCGACGTCGCCGCGGGCACGGTGATGCGCACCTTTACTATCCTGAACAGCGGCACCAGCGATCTCGACCTCACCGGTACGCCGTTGGTCGAGCTCAGCGGTGCGGACGCGGCCGACTTCTCGGTGACCGCTCAACCCGGTGCGGTGGTCTCCGTTGCGAGCTCGAACCTCTTTACGATCACCTTCGACCCGAGCCTGGCTGGCACGCGGGTGGCGACCGTCACCATCGCCAACAGCGACGCCGACGAGGACCCGTACGACTTCGCGATCCAGGGCACCGGCACGGCGGCTGGCGAGCCGGAGATCACCGTGCTCGGCAACGGCACGCAGATCGCGGATGGTAGCGCTACTCCGTCGGTGGCGGACGACACCGACTACGGTAGCGTCTTCCTCGGCGCCGCGGCGGTGACCCATACCTTCACCATCCAGAATGACGGCGGCGTCGACCTGACCCTGGTGGGCACACCCGCGGTGGTACTCAGCGGCACGGACGCCGCGGACTTCGCGATCACCACCCAGCCGAACTCGCCGATCCCGTCCGGCAGCACTACCACCTTCCTCATCAGCTTCACGCCGGGCGCCGAGGGTGTGCGCAGCGCCACGGTGACTATCGGCAGCGACGACAGTGACGAGGGCAGCTATGACTTCGCCATCGGCGGCACGGGCGCTGTCTCCACCGCTGCCTGCGGCGACGGCATCGTCTCCCTCGGCGCGGGTGAGGCCTGCGACGACGGTAACACCACGGGCGGCGACGGTTGTGCGGCTGACTGCTCGCAAATCGACGATGGCTACTACTGCAGCGTGCCCGGCAGCCCCTGCGTCACCTCCTGCGGCGACGAGATTCTGGCGGGCAATGAGGCCTGTGATGACGGAATGGACTGCTCGGACGGCGTCTGTAACTCCGACTCGTTGGCTGATGCTTGTCGCGTCGATTGCACTGCCGCCACCTGCGGCGACGGCGTCACCGATACCGGCGAGAGCTGCGACGACGGTGCTGCAAACTCCGACGACGCGCCGGGCTCTTGTCTGGTCGACTGTTCCGGGCGAGTGGACAGCGGCACCGGCGGGACGGGTGGCG
>JAUUZB010000412.1 GCA_030590185.1 Deltaproteobacteria bacterium | reverse complement strand
TGATGTTGCCGTGACCGTGCAGGTAGCGGGCCGGGCCTTGGCCCTTGGTGGACTCGATCAACTGACCGTTCTCGTCGGTGAGATCGTAATCGAAGCTCACCACCCGATCGGCGCTCACATCCGCCTTGCCCTCGATCGGCTCGCGGTCGACCGGCTGATGTTGGTGATGCCCGTGGTCGTGACTACCGCAATGGCCTTCGCCGCCACCGCAGGTCTGCGACTCGGCGAACTCATTTCCCTTGCCGTCGGCGATCAGTTGGGCCGCCTCGCGCACGTTGGCCGCCTCCTCCTTGAGGTAGACCTTGATGCCGACCTGGCGGAAACCGGCCAAGGGGCGCGCGCCCATGCCGCCGGCCACCATGGCGTCGACCGAATGGTCCTTGAGCATCATGACCGGCGCCATGCAGCCCCCTTGGTCGTGCTCTAGGTTCTCCACCACCCGCACATCGCCGATGGTGCCATCGTCGACCTCGACGAGGGTGAAGGCGGCGCAGTGGCCAAAGTGCTCGGAGATGGCGGCATCGAGCCCGCCGGGTGCTTCTGAGGGGACGGCGATCAGCATGGGGTACTCCTAAAGATCTGCCCGCCCCATACCCCCGCCACGCTCGGCTGTCGAGGGCAGTCGAGCCGTCACCGATGGCGCGCCTCGGTTTTCGGGTTTGCCCGGGGATCAGCCCGCGCCCAGCGGCTGGTGTGGTCTAGCTGGACGCGACGGTGGAAACGGTCTGCGGCTCTGCGTACGACCTAGCCAAGGCGCGACCGAGGAGCGCGGCGATCTCGGTGAGCTCGCGGGAATTCTCGTCGGTGAACGCTCCCGGCTGCTTCGAGGTCAGGCCGATGGTGCCGAGCGGCTTGTTGCCATCCAGGATCGGCACCACCACGCCGCTGCGGAAGCCCGCTTCCTTGGCGCGGCCTTGACTCGACGGTGGCGCCGTCTCCGGCTCAAACACCCGCGGTTGACGCGACAGCATCACCACCCCGGTAAAACTCAACACGATCGGCGTGCGCGTCCCCAGGAGCGTGCGGGCCGAACCGAGCGCGACCACATAGACTAAATCTCCGCCGTCGCGGGTGGTGACCGTCACGCCGTTGGCATCACCCGTGGTCAGCGCCATGGTCGCAGCGCGGTGGCAGATGAGCTCGATGTTGCCGTCGTTGGCGATCATCGCCTCGAGCGCCAGCAGGTTCTTTGCGCTGGTGGCACTCTCGGAGTCGGTTTCTCGGTTCATGACTGGGACCCTCTTATTTGTCGAATGCTCGATCCGACTGAAGGTGATCATGCCAGATCCGACGGGCAATGGTTGTGACGCAGCGCACACCTACATCGGGTGTGATCCGGATCACGTGGCCAGCCCTAGCGCTGCGCATCCCGGGGCGGGCGCCGCCGGGCTAGAAAAATCAGGCGTACTCCTCCCCGATCTTCCGGTAGGCGTCGCGAAATGGCACACCCTCGGCGACCAGGGCATAAGCCCGCTCGGTGGCGAACAGCTCGTCGGTCATGGCGGCGGCGCAGCGCTCCCGGTCGACCTCCAGGCCATCGAAGGTCAGGCGCATCATCTCCAGGCAATCGGCGGTGGTGCGCAGGGCGCGCATGGTCGGGCCCTTGGTGAGCTGCAGATCGCGATGGTAACCGGAGATCAAATTGGCGCTGACGGTCTTGATGGTCAACGAAGCGCCGAGCACCGCGGCGTGGGATGCGCGGATGAGCTCGAGCACGTCCGGGTTGTGCTTCTGGGGCATGATCGAGCTGCCGGTGCAGACCGCCGCCGGCAGGCGGAAGAAGCCGAAGCTGTCGGAGGAGAAGAGGATCAGGTCGCAGGCCATGCGGTTCAGGTCGAGCATCACCTGGCCGAGGGCGTCGATCAGCGCCCCCTCGAGCTTGCCGCGGGAGGGCTGACAATAAAGAGCCGGCTGCACCCGCGCGAAACCGAGCTCCCGGGCGGTCGCCTCCCGATCGATGGCGATCGGCAAACCAAACCCAGCGGCGCTGCCGAGGGGCGACTGATCGATCACCTCCGCCACCGCGGCCACGAGCCGGCGGTCGTCGGTTAGCCCGGCGGCATAGGCCTCGAACCAGGCGTCGATGGTGGCCGGCATCGCTTTGCGGGTGTGGGTCCAGCCCGGCAGCTGGATCTCACCGAATCGTTGGCGTGGGCCCTCGATGGCAGCGAGTAGCTGCTCGATATCTGTGTCAATTTGCGCCAGTGCATCCTTTTCAAACAAACGCATGGCGGTGAGCACCTGGTCGTTGCGACTGCGGGCGGTGTGGATCTTCTTGCCGGCCTCGCCGCAATGCTCGGTGAGGTAGCTCTCGATGGCGGTGTGGCAATCCTCGTCCTCGGGGCGGACCACGAAGTCACCGGCGGCGTGGCGGGCGATGATGGCGTCGAGCCCGGCGAGCAACGCCTCGAGCTCGTCGTCGGTGAGGATCCCGATGCCGGCCAACATGCGCGCGTGGGCCTGAGAGGCGACGCAGTCGTAGGGCACCAGCGCCTGGTCGAGCAACACATCATCCCCGGCGGTAAAAGCCTCCACCCGCGCGTCGATGGAGGTCCCGGCCTTATCCCACAGTTTCATGACTACCCCCGGCTGGTGCGTCCGACGATCGCCCGATGCGCCATCAAACGCACGGCGTTGATCTTGATGAACCCGTTCGAGTCCTTCTGGTCGAAGCCACCCTCGATGTCCATGCTCGACAGCTCCTGGTCATAGAGGGAGCTCGGCGACTCGCGCGCCAGCACGTAGACGCCGCCCTTGTAGAGTTTGAGGGTGACGGTGCCGTCGATCACCTCCTGGCTCTTGTTGATCGCCGCCATCAAGAAATCCATCTCCGGGCTGAACCAGAAGCCGTTGTAGACCAACTCCGAAAATTTGGCCGACAGCATGTCCCGCAGGCGCATCACCTCGCGGTCCATGGCGATCCCTTCAATATCGCGATGGGCGGCCATCAAGATCGTCCCGCCCGGGGTCTCGTAAATACCGCGGGACTTGATGCCGACGTAGCGGTTCTCGACGATATCGATGCGACCGATGCCGTGGGTCGAGCCGAGCTGGTTGAGAAGGACGAAGGAGGCGAGCGGATCGGTCTCCACCGTGCCGTCGTCGAGGTTCTTCACCTCCACGGCGATGCCATCCTTGAAGGTGATCGTGATGCGGGTGGGCTCGTCCGGCGCATCCTCCGGGTGGGTGGTCTTGGAGTAGATGTCCGGCTCCGCCTCGTGGGCCGGGTCCTCGAGGATGCCGGACTCGTGGCTGATGTGGAACAGGTTGTCATCCTCGGAGTAGGGCTTGGCCAGGGTCGCCTTGATCTCGATCCCCTTCTCCTCGGCGTAGGCGATCAGGTCCTTGCGACCGGCGAAGCGTTCGAGGAAGGCCGCGATCTTCCAGGGGGCGATCACCTCGATCTTCGGATTGAGCGCGTAGTAGGCCAGCTCAAAACGAACCTGGTCGTTGCCCTTGCCGGTGGCGCCGTGGGAGACGTAGCGCGCTCCCTCGGCCGCCGCGATCTCGATCTGCCGCTTGGCGATCAAGGGCCGGGCGATGGCCGTGCCTAAAAGATAGCGTCCCTCGTAGAGGCCGTTGGCCTGGATGGCTGGGTTGATGAAGTCGGTGACCAGCTCGCGCTTCAAATCCTCGACGAACACCTTGGCCGCCCCGACCTTCAAGGCTCGCGCCTCGGCGGCGGCGAAGTCCTCATCCTGACCGACGTCGGCGATGAAGGCGATCACCTCGTAGCCTTCATCGATCAACCAACGGAGGATCACCGACGTGTCCAAACCACCGGAATAGGCCAGCACTACCTTCTCTGCCATGACTCGCTCCTCACCTACGCGGGCGCCGACCTCGGGCCCGGTGGATCCAAAAAGGGGCGGTTCAATAGGACCGACGGGCCAAAGGTGCAAGCGCTGGGCCGCTATTTCGACCCCGGGGTGAGGAGGAGATCAGACGGCCAGGATTCGCACCAGACCGTCGGCCGCCGCGTCGAGCTTGCCACCGGCGCGGTGGCGCACGCCACAGAGGTGATACTCGTCCCCGAAGATGTCGACGCTCAGGGCGACCACCTCGCCGGCGTTCTCGAGCAGGCGATGGCGATCCGCCTCCGGCAGCGGTGCCAGGGCCGCCAACAACTCCGGCTCAACCTCGCTAGCCCGGGCCGCCACCAGGGATCCCTGGTCGTCGGCGAGCACCACCGTGCCAAAGCCCTGTCGCTCGGCTTCAGCATCGAGCCAGCGTTGGGCAGAGGTCTGCAGGCTGGTGCGGGGATCGTGACGGCGCTCGGAGTGGGGAAGGCTGGGATTCGGCGTCATGCCCGACAGGCTACGACCTCCCAGGCGATCCCGCAAAAAAGTGGTCAGGTGTTTCTACATCATGTGAAACGACGGGAGTCCAACCACGGCCGACGATTCGGCCCATCGGACGTCGAGGCCTAATCGTGATGGGCCGCTGATCAGTCCTGCCAGACCACCTTTTGTCCCGTCGCGTACCAGGCGTCGCTGAGCGGCTCGTAGGCCTTCTCGATCTCGTTGCGGCGGATCTTCATGGTGGGGGTGAGGAAGCCGTTCTCCGGCGCCCAGGCATCCTTGATCACCGCGACGAACTGCAACTGCTCGAAGGCCGGGAACTTGGCGTTGACCTCGGTGACGTGCTGCTCGAGCTCCTTGGTGATCGCCTCGCGCTCGCCGTTGTCAGCACCCTTGCGCGCCTCCTCGGAGAGCAGGACCACGGCGTAGGGCTGCGGCTGATTGGCGCCGCCCACGCAACACAGCTCGATGCGGGGATGGATGACCAGCACGTTCTCGATCGGCGCCGGCGCCACGTACTTGCCCTTGCTGGTCTTAAAGATCTCCTTGGTGCGGCCGGTGATCTTGAGGCGGTTCTCCTCGTCGATCTCACCCCGGTCGCCGGTGCGGAACCAGCCGTCCTCGGTGAAGCTCGCCTTGGTCTCCTCCTCCATCTTGTAATAGCCCATCATCGTGCCGGGGGACTTGATCTGCACCTCGCCGTCCTCGGCGATGCGATGCTCGACGTCGTCATACGGCGTACCGATGTAGTCGACCCGCGCGTGGCCCGGCTTGGTGAGATGCGAGTAGTTGAAGTTCTCGGTCATGCCGTAGCCCTCGAGCAGCTCGAGCCCGAGGTTGCG
>JAUUZB010000930.1 GCA_030590185.1 Deltaproteobacteria bacterium | reverse complement strand
GGTGGCCGAGGTGGTGGAGCGCAAGCGCCACGCCATCGAGCCCTTCGGTGGGCTGTCCACCGCCGACGGTCTGCGCGCCGGCGTCTCCTACTCCCACAACAACCTGTTCGGCTACGCCGCCAGCCTCAACCTCGAGGCGCGCTTCAACCGGCAGTTCTTCTTCGAAATCTACGGCCCCTACCGCGAGACCATGGAGGAGCGCTACGCCGCCTACACCGTGGGCGAGCACTTGACCAAGGGGATCGAACGAACCCTGCGCGCCGGCCTGCGCTCGCGGCGCTTTGCCCTCGGCCCGGTGGGCACCGCCCTGCGGCTCGACTTCACCAACGAGATGGACCAGACCGTCACCTACTCCGCCCACGAGAACGCCATCACCGCCGGCGTCGAGCTCTTCCCCCTGCCCCAGCTCAACATCGCGATCGAGCCACGCCTCGCCTACACCGACGCCGAGTGCCCCAAGGAGGAGGGGGAGGACGGCGACAGCGGTCGCTGCTTCATCGGGGAGGATGCCAACACCGTCATCCCGGAAGGGGAACGCTACGCCTTTCAGATCGGGTCGACCGTCACCTTCGACTACCGGGATGATCAGTTCAGGCCCACCTCCGGCTTTTGGATCAAAGGCAGCGGGACCTATGCCGTCGGTGAGGTGACCCGGCAGGAGGACCCGGCCCAGCTCGGTCCCTTCTCCTACGTCAAGCTCGAGGCTACCGTGATCAGCTACATCCCACTGTGGGGACCGGTGCTGGTGCTGACGGCGCAGGGGGGCCACATCGCCTCGATCGACACCGACCAGGTCCCGATCGACGATCGCTTCTACCTCGGCGGGCGCGAGACCATGCGCGGCTTTGGCCAGGCGAGGATGGTCGCTGACGACGCCTGCACGCTCGAGTTGGACTGTACGGGGGACACCGCTCCCGAAACCACCGGCGGCAACACCTTCTTCCTGGTGCGTACGGAGCTGCGCTTCGACGTGACCGAGAGCATCTCGGTCGACATCTTCGCCGACGTGGGGAACCTGTGGATCAGAATCGACCAAATCCGGAAATTCAGGCCCCGCATCGGGATCGGCGCCGGCTTGCGCTACAACACCGCGGTCGGTGCCCTGGTGCTCGATTTTGGTTTCAACCCGATGCCGCGGGATTGGGAGCCGGTGTTCGAGCCCCACTTCGCGGTGAGCCGGTTTTAGGGCGGCCAGGGCGACGAATTCCTCGCTCGATGTTCCGTGGTCGAGGCGAAACGGTCTTCGGCCCGGGTGGGGCACCGCGAGCTCGGGCCAAGCAAGGCTCGCGTCGAGGCTAGGGGCATCCCACCAAGACAGCTCCTAGTCCGCCGTTAGCGTCATCGTCCCACACGTCGCCATCCTGCAAGCTCGTGAAGGTGACGCTGGTGCAGCTGAGGGTGCTCGTGGCGTCGGCCAGGAACACCCCGTAGCCGTTCCCGGGGCCGATCTCGACGTTATCGAGGGTCACCTGGGCACCGTCGTCGAGGTAGATGGCCGCGTCGGACTCCGCGTCACCGGTCCACAGCGTCGAGCCCGTGTTCTCGATGAGGGTGTGGCTCAGGGCGTTCGAAGCGCTGTTGGTCTCGATCTCGATGCCTTTCCAGTAGGGGGTGACGGCGTTGACGCCCGTCAAGACCACCGGGTCGTTCGACGTGCCGTTTGCCGTCAGGCTGCCGCCTTCGACGATGAGCTCCTTGTCCTGAGCAAACTCGAGGACGACCCCGGCCTCGAGGATGAGATCGGCGTTGACGTAGAAGCGATCGGTGATTTCGTAGGGGACGCCGAGGTCCTTCCAGGTCGCGGCCACGGACACGCGATCAGTGTTGCCAAAGACCACGTGGATGCGGTCCTCATCGTTGCCGGAGACGGTGCTGGTGCCGGCGAGCTCACCCACCCGATCCGGGTGCAGGTACATCGCGCGGGCGTTACCGCCGAAGCTGTTGCCGTTGAAACCATCGAGGCGGGCATTGACACTGGCGAAGAGACCGTAGCCGCCGCTGTTGGTGAAAGTGCTGTTGGTGATCAGCGCCGCCGAGGCATCCCGTAAGAATAGGGCCGCGGTGGACTCCGTATCGCCGTCCCATTGGGAGCTGCCGGCGTCCGCGATCTCGACGAAGTCGAGGGTGGCGCCGTACTGAAGCGGCGCACCGGTGCCGCCGCTCTCGACCTCGATCCCCTTCCAGAAGCCGCGGCTGCCCGCCGACGAGCCACGAAGGAGGATGCCCTTGGCGGCGCTGCCGACCGCGGTGAGACTCGCGCCGGTCTCGACGATGATCGCGACGTCCTGTGCCACCTCGACGACCGTCCCGTCGGAGATGGTGAGGTCGCCGTTGATGAAGAAACGGTCTTCGACCCGATAGGGCACCGCGAGCTCGGGCCAGGTGTGGGTGCCCGTCACGGCGTTGGTGTTGGTGAACACCACACGCACGTGGCTCTGGGTATTGCCCGTGAAGACTGTCTCGCCCCCGAGGGAGCTGACCACCTGCGGGTGCAGATAGGCCGGCGTGTCGTTGCCATCGAAGGTTCCGTTGGTGAACGAGAAATCGGTCTCGTCAAAGGCGAGCAGGCCGTGACCGGCGCTGTTGCGAATGGTCACCTGATCCATCGACAGGGTGGTCGTGCCGTCCAGAAAGACCGCCGCCGCCGAGTAGGTCGCGCCGGTCCATTGCTCGGACCCGGCGTTCTCGATCACCACGTATTGCCAGGCGTTGTCGGTGCCCTGGCTGTCGTTCATCTGGATGCCCTTCCAGGTGACCAATGGATCACTGGTGGTCAAGTGCACCGGCTCCGCGGCGGTACCGGTCATCTCGAGACGCCCGCCGGTGTTGATCCGGAAAGAGGTGCCGGTGGCGAACTCAATCGAGACCCCCTCACGCACGTCGACGGTTCCATCGGACAGGGTGAGGGCTTCGTTCACCAACCAACAGCTACCGGCCTCGAGCACCGTGCCGCCGCTGATGTCGTCGTTGGTGAGCTCGACGCGATCGACGCAGGTGGTGCCGCCCCCTCCCCCTGTGCCGCCATCGCCGCCATCGCCGCCGCCGCAGGCAAAGGTCGTCATCAACAGGGCACACGAGCAACATCGGGCAAGAGAGGTCATCATCGGGTCTCCGTGGGATCTGTCCAGATTGAGCAAGGGAAGATGTGCAGGAGTTC
>JAUUZB010000873.1 GCA_030590185.1 Deltaproteobacteria bacterium | reverse complement strand
GCCTCGAGCTGTTGGTGCAGCTGTCGCAGCCGCAGGTGCGTAGCGACCCGCGCCAGCACCTCCGGGGAACGCGGTGGTTTCACGACATAGTCGACGCCACCCACGGCAAAGGCCTGCGCGACATCGGCTGCGGTATCCATACCGCTGATGAAGATGACGGGTACGTCGCGCGTGCGTTGGTCTACCTTGAGCCGCCGGCACACGTCATAGCCATTCATCCCCGGCATGTTGATGTCGAGGAGGCAGAGGTCGGGGAGGCGTTCTTCGATCCAGGTCAACGCCTCTTCACCATCGGAGACACGGTGCGCTTCGTAGCCATCCGACCGCAGCATCCGTACCAGGGCCAGAGCCACCGTGGTGCTGTCATCGACAACCAGAATACACGGGCGGTTGCCGGGTTGGTCGGGTTGCTCGGTCACGGTCATTTTTTTCCTGGGCGGGGCTAAAAGCTCGTCTCCCGCCGAGGAAAGGTCAAGAACTCCAAGAGGGCCTCATACAGCTTGGGCCCCAGGAGCTGCTCTCCCGTCGGTCCCCCGCCGGAGCCGTCATGGTCGCCCTTCCCAGCCAAGGTGCTCCCCTACTCGCCGCTGGTCGCGGGCCAACCCCGACCGGCTGCTACCCAGAGTATTTCGGGTTTGGCTCGCGGGAGCAAACCATAGGTTCCCACCGTGGCCCGGGCGAGTCTCCCTTGACATCGGCGGCCCGCGCTCTACCATCACCGTTGATGGGTTGAGCGATCTCGAACGGCCGTCGGCCGTTCTTCGGTAGGGGCATGACAATAGAGACGAAACCAACGGCGGGCGGCAGCCCCTCTGCCACCAACGACCAAAGCGACGAACGCATCCCCGTCCTGGTCGAGGTGCGCGGCGATTTCAGACCGGTGCACCGCCTCTCGGAGCACAACGTCCTGGGCCGGTCGGCGGAGTGCACGGTCTGGATCATGGACCCCCTCGCCTCGCGCCGGCACGCCGAGATCAACCTAACCTCGGCGGGCGCCTATGAGCTGATCGATCTCGACAGCACCTTCGGGACCTTCCTGAACAAGCGCAAGTCCGCCAGCGCCACCCTCACCGAAGGTGACGAGATCTTCATCGGCGCCACCCAGCTACGCTTCGAGACCCGGGCGCCCGAAGATGTCGGCATGCGCCGGCACCAGAACCGGCTGCACTGCGAGATGACCGCCCGGGTGCTGTTGGCGGGCGAACGCATCGAGACCCGCGCCACCGACCTGAGCCTCGGCGGCCTGCGGGTGGACTGGGAGGCGCCGGTCGAATTTGGAACCGAGCTCGAGCTGGAGATCGACCTGCCTGGCCGGGACACCCCGCTGCGCCAACGGGGCCAGGCCAGCCATTGGTCCGACGACAAGGGCCTCGGCGTACGATTTCTGTTCGACTCGGAGGAAGATGAGCAGCGGCTCGCCGAGGCCTATGCGCAGGTCTTCCTCGCCTCCGACCAGCCCGAGGACTGAGACCGGCAATCCGCCGCTACGCCTCGGCCGCGTCAGCGAGCAAAAACACCATCTCGTGCTTGCCAACCGCGATGGCATCACCTGAGGCGAGCAACTTGCCGGTGGTCTGGAGCGACTCGCCGTTGACGCTCACCGCCTTGCCACCCTTGGCCGCGAGCAGGCGGTGGGTGCCGTTGGCCTCGCGGACGATGGTCGCCTGAATCGGTCGCATGAAGAAACCACTGAGCTTGAGGGTCGCGCCGTTCCCCTTGCCCATGCTGAAGACCGGGTTATCGAGCGGGATCAAGGTATCGCGGAACATGAGCTTGGCGGCTCCGGCCAACTGCGGCCGCCCGGGAACGAACAGGGTGCGCAGCGCCTCCTGGGGCGCCGCCTCCTCGTCGCCAAACATGATCTCGAACTCCCCCACGTAGATCCGGTCGCCGAGGTTGAGCCTGTCCTGCTTGACGGTGACGCCGTTGACGGTGATGCCGTGGGAGCTGCCGCTATCCTGGATGAGGAAGACCCCGTCCTTCCACTCGATGGTGCAGTGTTGGCGGCTGACGCTCAGGTGGTCGATGACGATGTCGTTGGCGGGATCGCGACCGATCTCTGCCCTGCCCCCCTTGATCAGACGGCGCTCCACCACCTCCTTGCCGTGGCGTACCACCACGAAGAAGGGCGGCGGCCCTGACGCACCGGAGAGCAGCTCCTTGAAGCGTTGGCCGGCGTTCTCATCCCGCTTGCTGCGCAGGTCGTGGAAGATCTCTAAGACGGTCTCTTCGTCCGGTGCGGCGTAGCAGTACTCGAGGATCTGGTCACCGATCGCCTCGGCGCTGGGCGGCGCAACTCCCTCGGCGAAATAGCTCGCGGTCGGCCTGCCGTCGCGGCAATAGATCAGGTTGTGATCGCCGCCCCGGCTGACCACGATCGCCGCAGGCTTGGCGCGTTTCTCGAGCTCGGCGAGCATCCTCTCCACGTCGGCCAGGTTGCTGGTGACCTTGAGGGTTGGCCTATTCTGCAGCACCACCGCCATCAGTAGAATCAAACCGACATCGGTCGAGCAGAGTCGCACCCGGGCAGGCGGCACCCGGTCGAGCCCCTTGAATAGCTCCGCCACCGACAGGGGGCCAAAACGCCCCTGTTCGAGTCGCACCGCGCTGTGGATCGCCTGCTTGTAGAAGAGCAGCAGGTCACACATGCCCGGGCGTGCGATGTAGAGGTAGCCGTTGGCGCAGCGACCCGAGCGTACCATCTCCTCCACCACCAGCAGGCTGGCGTGGGCTCGGTCGGTCTCCTCGAGGATGACCTCCCGGCGAGGGAATCTCGCCAGCAGTCCCGCGTTCTTCATGGCACTCTTCCTATCACCCAACCTGTTCCGACACGATCCACCCTAGAGGCCTCGCTTGACCAGATTCTGCAGCGCCTCAGCCTCTAGGAAGGTCATCTTCACGTTGCCGAGGCGCAACCGAACGCCATTGGCGAGCGCCACCGGCTCCCCCTGGTCCTTGCTCGGCACCCGCACCTCGTCGACGTAGGTGCCGTTGCGGGAGCCGGCGTCGTGGAGTTTGAGCTCGCCATCCTCCCCGCGACGGAAGAAGGCGTGAAACTTCGAGATTGAGACGTCGTTGATCACGATGTCGTTGTTGGGCGTACGGCCCAAGGAGATGAAGTTCGGGAATGGCGAGCGGCCGGTGTGGCGCACTGGGAAGACGAGGAAGTTGAGCTGAGGCGGCACCGGGGCGACGGCCGCTGGCTCGAAGCCGCCCTCGAAGGCCATGGTCGACTGGGGCCTAGTGGCGGGGTTCAAGCCGCCGATCGGGCCGTGGTGGAGTAGGAAGGCCTCGCCATGCTCAGTGGAG
>JAUUZB010000534.1 GCA_030590185.1 Deltaproteobacteria bacterium | reverse complement strand
GACGACCGCGTCTCGGCCTCGCCTCAGGGCCGCGAAGACCCTGTGCCAAATCAGGACGGGCCGAGGCACGAAGCTGCTCCACGCCACCACCGCCACGGAGCTCCTCAGCCCCCCCTCACTAGCCAGCGACCTCCCACCCTACTGAGGGGCAACGCAGCCTCGACGTGCCTCCACCTCCCCGGCAAAACGAGATCCCCGGAGCGACACCAGGAACGCTGGCGAGTTACCCGGAACTTCGCCTGCGCCTCAACCGTCCTCGAGGCGCTCCGGCCGCAACCGGATGGCGCTCCCTGGTCGCCTCATTGCCCCGATCCCAGGGAACCGCACCCCGTCCACGCTATGCTCCGCCTGAGACGCGCCGCGCCGTGGGCGCCAGCCGATCCCGAGAAGGCTCCGTGTCGATCCGAGAGATCAGCGTCAAGACCAATGCCGTCGAGCTACTCGACACCCGCCGCTGCGGCTGCCACGACAGCTTGCTTTGACCTCGGGTAGGATAACCCCGCACATCCTCCCACCAGGTGTGCGTTTTGGGGTTGAGGAATGCCGCCATGGATCGATATCATACAGGGTCCGAGACAGTACTACATCAGACGACATCTCCGGTCCCTGGGGAAAGGTGCCTCATGCCTTTGCGCAACACTAGAGTCCTCACGCTGGCCTTCGCGGGTCTGTTTCTCTTCGCCGGCTGTGGCGAGGACGTGCTCGCCGGCATTCAGTGCGAGGAGGATGAGATCCTGGTCGACGGCGTGTGCGATCCGATGTGCGTGGAGCCATGGGAGTTCGTGGACGGCGGTTGCGTGTGCATGAGCGGCTGGGAGCTATCGGACGACGGCGAGAGCTGTGTCCCGATTTGCGCCGATGGCTATCATCTCGAGGGTACCATCTGCCTGGCGAACTGCACGGCGGGCTACCTCTGGATCGATGGTGAATGTGTGCTCGACTGCCCCGAGGGGCTGACCATCGTCGACGACGCGTGCGTGCTGGTCTGCGCCGAGGGCCTCGAGATCGTCATCGTGGACGACGCCGAGGTCTGCATGCCGATCTGCGAAGATGGCACCATTCGCGTGGGCGTCGACTGCGTGGCCCTCGGCATCATCGACGGCGGGGTCTGCAACCACTCCCTCGGCCTTTGGCTCGAGGGGGTCACCGTTTCGATCACCCTCAACGACGGCACCGTGATGAGCACCCTTACCGATGAGTTTGGTTGGTTCAGCCTGGTGGGGGTCCCGCCGGGGGTCTACTACGTCGACTTCGCGGGTCCGACCGGCTACGCCAACGTGCTGCCGGCGAATGTCCAACCGGGCCTGATCTACACCGTCGGCGACACCGAGTGCCTGCCGCCCCCGGGGCACCTCAAGGGCTCGGTTTGTAATCAGTCCGTGGGCGTGTGGGTTCAGGGCGCCACCATCGTGTTGAACGACGCGGCGGCCACCACCACCACCAGCGACCAGTTCGGCGCCTTCATGTTCTTCAGCATCGCGCCGGCGGACTACGAGGTCACCATCACCTACCCGAGCGGCACCGTCGATGTCCGCACCGCCACGGTCTTCTCGAGCCAGATCACCGACATGGGCCCCGACATCTGCGAGCCACCGCCAGATCCCTGCGAGGGCGCCTACCCCATCGCCGACGCCGGCCCAGACCAAATCTCAGCCCCGGACAACACGGTCCAGATCAACGGCTCCGGCTCCTATGATCCGGCCAGCCAGGCCCTCACCTACAGCTGGCGGGTCGCGGCCCGACCCATTGGCAGCACGGCGCCCTTGTCGAGCTCGAGCATCGTCAACCCGACCATCCTGACCGACGTCTCCGGCGACTTCCAAATCTGCCTGACCGTCACCGACAGCGACAGCTGCGTGTCCAACGAAGACTGCATGAACATCCACACCGCCCCGCAGGTCGGCTTCCACATCGAGTTGGTGTGGGACACCAACAACACCGACATCGACCTGCACCTCCAAAACCCGGGCGGCAGCTGGTTCAGCAGCCCCACCGATTGCTACTTCCCCAACAAGACCCCGGACTGGGGCCCGTCGGGCGCCGATGGCAACACCTCCAACAACCCGGTCCTCGACGTCGACAACGTGGTCGGCTACGGACCGGAGAACATCAACATGGACCAACTGTGGGACGGGGGGCCGTTCGTGGTCGGTGTTCACTACTGGTCGAACCACGGCGGCGGCGCCACCGTCGCCCGCATTCGCCTCTACGTCGACGGCGTGCTCCAATACGAGGCCTACAGCAACGTCATGGCCGACAACGACTTCTGGGAGGTCGCCGACGTCAACGTCAGCGCCAACGGCACGGTGGTCTCGGTCACGGCCCTCGATACCTACTTCGTGCACTAACGGGATGACGAGCACCGCCAGGTCGAGGCCAAAACTCGAATCGATCGCGCAGCTCGAGCAGGAGCTCGGCCAGCGGCGCGGGAGGCTCATCCAGCTACAGGCGGACCGCGACGCGGAGCAGGAGCGCTTGCGACGCATCCGTGCCGAATACGCCGAGCTCGGTGAGGAAATAGGCACCCTCGACGCGAGCCTCGGCGCCAAGAACCGGCAGATCTTCGTGCTCGCGGACGACGTGGACTATTTCTTGCGGCTGCACGAACGCGTGCAAGAACGCGCCCGCAAGCTGGCCAAGAAAACCACGGACGAGCCATCGCCGTCCGACGAAACGGCGCGAACGTACCCACGGGAAACCCTGGTGACCGAGGTGAGCCTCAAGACCGAGACGAACTTCTACGTTGGCTTCTCCGAGAACATCTCTGAGGGCGGTCTGTTCGTCTCAACCTACAACCCGCGGCCCCGGGGCGAACGGTTCCTGGTTGAGTTCAGCCTACCGGCTTGCGAAGAGTTGCTCCGCTGCATGGTCGAGGTGGCATGGGTCAACGAGTACCAGCACGGCGATGACATGCTCGAGGATGGGTCGGTGCCGGGCATGGGGCTGCGTTTCGTCGGGCTCGAGCAGGACGCACGCGAGGCGCTCGTTGGCTTCATCGAGACGCGCGAGCCGTTATTTTTTCCGGAGTACGACGGGCTTTCTTGACTCGCTCTAGCCGCGGTGCGGCCCCGGGTGCTGCATCTTCGCCGAGGTGATCTCGGCGGCCAGGTGGGTCGTCTCAGCCGGCGGGTGGTCGGGGCGGGAGACCAGGTAGGCGGCGGTGCAGGTGTCACCCCGGCCGGTGCGGCCCTCGAGGGGGTAGGGTGCGAAGTGGCCTTCGTAGAGGCCCTGGTCATCGCCGACCCAAACGCCGCCCGCATGGGTGCACATCACCGTCCCGGCGCCCATCGCCCGGAGATCAGCGATGGCCGGCCGCATCTTCTGTTGCCCGGTGAGCACCTGAGCCTCCCGGTGGTCGACCTTGAGAAAATCGACGTGGCGCAGAGACTCGATCTTCTCCGGCCAGTCCTGGTGGAGCATCTCCTCTTGGTTGACCAAGCGGATGAAGCCCTGCACGTCGAGGCCGAGGGTGGTGGCGTGGTCGCGGGCGAGCGGGATCAACTCCACCGGAAACTCACCACGGGCGAGGGGGCTGATGTGCAATACATCCGCCTCGATCCCGGCGAGGTCCTCGGCGGTAAAAGGCGCCGCCCGCGACAACACGCGGCTCACCCGGTCGTCCGGATTGTCGGTCGGGAAGCTGTCCTCCATGGTGGTGGAGGTCTCACTCGGCAAGAGGACCACCTCGACCCCGGCTTCGTCGAGGGCAACGAAGCGATCCCGGTCGGCCACCGCACACTTGGTGTAGAGGGTGACCTCAGCGCCGAGCCGAGCCGCGGCGATGCCGCCGAAGAAGACACCGCCACCGCAGCTGGTGGTGGTCTCCCCCCTGACCACGATGAAGTCCACGCACAGGTGGCCGATGAAGGCGATCTTCATGGTTGGGCCGTGCTCAGTTGCGAGTCGAGAAAGCACGGCGCAGGCGACGAGCGCCGCCGCCGAGGGCGAGCAAGATGAGTAGCCAAGGGCTTGGCGCTGGGCTGCCCGTGCAGCCGCAACCGATGGGCGGTACGCCGCCACCGTCGTTGTCACCGCCGCTCGAGAGATCCCCGGCCAATGGTCCGTCACCGGCCGCGGGACCGCCATCCTGTAAGGCGCCGTCGTCGAGGGGACCACCATCACTGGGGCCAAAGGGGCCGCCGAACAAAAAGCCGACAATGGCGGCCATCAGCTCAACCCGGGCGGCGGGATCGAGCACCGTCTCAAAGGGAAAACCGAGCATCACGGTGCGATAGCCGGCGTCCACCGCGATGCCGGCCGCGTCCTCCACGCCGGGGTAGGTGAGGATCGCCTGACCCGGACCGATGGGCTCGAGCACGTCGGGGTAGCCGACGTCGTAGATGCCGCCGCTGCCGTCATCGAACGAGAAGAGCGGCAGGTCGGAGGTGAAGGTCCCAGGCACTCCCTCGACATCGTAGACCAGCGAATCATCCTCGGCGTAGAGGGCGCCGAAGAAGACCGCCATGAAGATCTT
>JAUUZB010000099.1 GCA_030590185.1 Deltaproteobacteria bacterium | reverse complement strand
GGCCTTGAAGGTGAGGCCGTTGAGCTGGGCGTAGCGGGCGAAGAAGGCCTGCACCCTGGGGTCGCTCATCTCGGGGCGGCCGAGGCTCGCCTCGCAGGTGAGCGCATCGCCGGCCCGTTCGCAGCTCAGGGTGACCGGCTGGCCGCGACGTGACACCTCGAGGGTGACGCTCCGGGCGTGGGCATGACGTTCGTACAACGCCAGGGCACGGCTCGGTGAGGAGAGCGGCTGGCCGTTGACGCGCAGGAGCACGTCGCCGTTTTGCACGCCGAGGTGGGACCAGAAGCTCCCCGGCCGGATGCTATAGACCTTCAGCCCGTTCGACTTGCCGTTCTTGAAGGACGGGACGATGCGCGCCTGGGAGGCGAGGCTGAGACGACCGAGCTCGTTGGCGTTGGCCGCGATTTCACGATCCTTGCTGTCGAGGATGGTGGTCCCGTCGGTGGTTGTCTGTGCTCGGTCCTGACGGCGGTTGCGGAGGTCGATCTCATGGCTGTCGCGCCGCTCATCGATGCCGACGTCGTCACCGCTGAGGTCAAAAAATCCATCGAGGTCGGAGAGGCGCCGCGGCCCTTTCTTCTTGGACTTGCGCTTCTTCTTGGGCTCGAGCCGCGGTTTGTCCTCGGCCACGGTTTGCTCGGTGGGCGGCTCCTCCTGGCGGGTTTGCTCGTAGGTTTCCTTGTAGGATTTGTCGTTGAATTCATCGTCGAATGCATTGTCGACTTCCTCTTCGACTTCCTCGGGCTCCTCTGCAAAATCCCCGTCGTACGGCTCGTCCGCGTCGCCAAAGAGATCGGCGACCGCGCCGGTCTCCTTGCCGCGGGTGCCGAGGATGCTCAGCAGGCCCTTTTTGCCGGCGACCTGGCGCTCGATCTCGCGCCGGCGAACGGATTTTTCCGCTGGCTCGGGCTTGGGCTTGCGCTTGGGCCTGCGCTTGGGCTCGCGCTTGGGCGGAGGCGGGGACTCCACCGGTTGGATGTTCGAGTCATAGTAATCCGGTTCTGGGTCCGCCAGCGGAAGATCGGTCGGGGGCGCGATCTTCTCCGGCGCGATCCGCTTGGTCTGCTTTGCCAAGCCATCGCGGAGCCCGGGTCCGTTGTGGCCGCCGCCACCTTCGCCCGAGAGCCCCGTTAGGCCGTCCAGGTCGCTCTCCTCGCCGCCGCCGAAGTCGAGACCGCCCAGCTCGCCCTCCCCTGCGCCTCCGCCGAAATCAAACCGACCGCCTTTCTGTTCGCTGGCGTCAGCCTTGGCTGCCATGCGACGGCGCACCTTGCCAGCCGACTTGCCGCTGCCGTAGCCGATGCCAGCGGATCCGCTCGAGGGTTGCGACGGCGCGGGGGTCGCCGTCACCACCAGGGCTTCGGCGAGTGCGTACGTCCGCTCCGGCTTCTCGGAACCGCCGAAGCGATAGTCGCCGGGCTCCTCGGCCGAATAGAGATCCGCCGAAAGGGGCATGGACGCGTAGTGGGCAGAGCCTGCGGTGAGGACCACGGTCATCAGCAACAGCGACCCTGCGGAGGCCGTGCCCAGGCTCAGGCTGCCGAGCAGGATGAGCGGCTTGCCAACCCGGGTCTTCCAGGCGCGCGTCAGCCAGGCGTTGGCCGCCCGGCCGGCGCGACATAGCAGGCGCCAGCTCCAACGGACTAGACGGCCGACGAGCCGCAGGGGAAATACCACCACCACCCACGCGGCTCGTAGCGGCCAAGTCGCGGCTCGGCCGAGGAGTCCGAGCAGGTGCGGGGCGGGGGCCGGGGCCGTGACCGGGGCCGTGACGGGGGCCGTGACCGGGGCGGTGACCGGGGCGGGCTCCGACACCGGCCCCGACACCGACACCGGCCCCGACACCGAATCCGACACCGAATCCGGCACCGGCACCGACACCGGCACCGACACCGAATCCGGCACCGAATCCGGCACCGACTCCGGCACCGAATCCGAAACCGAATCCGACACCGCAGGCGCCCCCACCCTCGCCAGAGTCTTCTCCACCAACTCCGGCGGCGGCTCGATCGGCGCCAGGGCGTGGAGCCGTCCGTCGAGCTCGCTCATCGCCTCGAGGAACGCAAAGCAAGCGTCGCAGGTCACCAGGTGCTCGCGACCGTGGGCGTCCTCGCGAAACGCCGACGGCCCACTCTCCACCAGGGTCTCCTGAATGCGATCACAGAGTTGCTCGCTCATGGCGTGACCTCCCGGCGCTCACGCGCGCGGCGGCGGGCCAAGGCCCTGGTCAGGGTGAGACGGGCGCGCCGCAGGTGCGTCTTGATCGTGTTCACCGGCGCGTCCAAAATGGTGGCCACCTCTTGGGCCTCGAGCCCCTCGATGCAGCACAGGACCATCACCTCGCGCTGGACAAAGGGCAGACGTTGAATCTCGGCTTCGATGAACGCCAGGGTTTCCCTGGACTCTGCCAGGGCCTGGGCGTCCGGCAGATCGCCGGCGGCGCGCTCCTCAACAAAGACGAGCTGGTCAACCCGCTGCCTGCGGTAGTGGCTACGCACCGTGTTGGCCACCACCGTAAACAGCCAGGGCTTGAGCGGCCGGTCCGGCTGATAGCTGCTAGCCGACCGGTGGACCTTCTCGAAAATCTCCTGAAAAAGATCGTCCCGGACCGCGGCCGGGACACCGCAACGCACCAGATAACCGAACACCGGCGCCCTGTAGCGCGTCAGGAGCTCGACAAAGGCCCGCTTGTCTCCGCCGACGTAGAGCGGCAGGAGCCGGCGTTCGTCGAGTTGGACGATCCGCTCGCGTGAACGATTAGGTATCTCTCCCTCCTCACCGGGCCCGGGAATCGGCTCCATCGGGGATTCAGGCATGATTCCCCCAATTCCAGGGAGGGTTGAGACTTGCACATCCCCCCTTACGCGGCAAACCGATGTGGAGTTTCAATTATTTAGGAAGGCGGGCGCAATGCGCCCCAAGGCTGGGAAGGGTGTGCTGGGGCGAACCTGGACGCCGGGGGGCTCGGTTGACCCGGGTCGGTGGGATCCTACGGCTTCAGATCGACCGGCTTGCCGTTGCCGTTGCCGCTACCAGTGCCGTTGTGCTGGCTCATGATCAGGCGCACGGCGATGGCGGACACCACCACGGCGATCATGCCCCCTGATTCCTTGAGATTTTCGCAGATCTGCCGGATCTCCTGGGTGGAATAGCCCGGCTTGAGCTCCAGCCCCTCAGCCGTGACCGCGGCGGCGACGATCTGCTTGGCTCGCTCCATGCCCACGAGCTGGCTGACACCGTATTGGATTTCGTCGAGTGGCACCAAACTGCTCATCCTGCGCCCCGAACCGCGGGTGGACACAATCGAACCGCCCCGCAGCCTACATACGGATCGCTTAGCGCTGATGTTTAGCCGATTCAGGGGCCCAAGGGACGGGCCGGAAACCCCGGGCCACCGGGCTCACCCGGTCAACAGGCGGACCGCGATGGCGGCCGCCACCACACCGATCATGCCCCCCTGGGCCTTGAGTTGGCCGCAGATCTCGCGGATCTCGTCACGGTTGTAGGTAGGTTTGGGGGCATAGCCCTTGGCGAGCACTGCTTCCTCGAGCAGCTCCTCAGCCCGCTCCACGCCGACCAATTGGCTCAAGCCCTTACGGAGCTCGTCGAGGGAGATGTTCTGCGTCATGGTACAACTGCGTCTTCCGGCGGGGCGCGCTGCCCCCCAGCTCAATCGGGAATGATGGTCACGACCGTCGTCGTGTTGTGCAGGCCGCTGAACTCCCCCTCGCGCCTGCAGATCTCGCCGTAGGTCTCAAAACCTATCAGCGGGATGTCGCCGATCTCGGCCTTGATGGCGTCCACTCCCTCGTGGAATTTGTCGCCGAGGATGATGCCTCGGCAGACACAATCGAACACCAGCGCCCCCACGCGGTTGGCGGCCTCCGGACCATCAACGGCGCGCTGCGCCGCCTCGCCGGCGGATTCCACCTGGTCCTTCTCGAAGCTCTCCATGATGCGGAACTTCGAGTCGGGAAAGATCGAACAGGCAAAGCTGAGCGAGCCATCATCGTTCAAGGCCAAGGGCACCCGAACCTTGTACTCGTCGCCGGTCAACAGGCCGAGCTCATAGCGGATCAGGAACGAGCCGACGTCACTGGTGTCGCTCAAGGCGTCGACGTCGATGCCGAGCTTCTTGGCCGCCCCCCGGGTGTGCTCCTTCCAAACCTCCCAGGCCGGCCGGCCATCCACTTCGTGCAGCACGCTGCCCTCGGACCGGGTCACGGTGAGCACGTCGCTCAGCGGCTTGTGGCCGTGCTTGACCGAGATTGGCAGCGGCGACTTGGAGGACCAGAGACACAGGGCAACGCCATCGCGCAGCACGTCGTCGTCACAGAATACGTAGGATTTATCGAACGCCAAGTCATCGCCGGCGGAGGAGCAACCTATCAGCGGCGCCCGGTTGGTTTTATCGCGTAGGGTATCGACGACCTGTTGGTAGTCGTACTTGGGCGAGCAGTAACAGATCGTCAGATCCGCCGGTTTGCCCAGCTGCTCGAGCGCCTCACCGATCGCCTCGGCCGCTACGGTTGCGGCATCACCGCCCTTCCTTAACGCGGTGGCCATCTTGGTCGTCATGGTACGCCTCCAAGGGTAGGCGCAGATCTAAAGGGCGGGCCTCAGCGTGTCAACCCGACGCCCCATGGACCACGCGCCTGGCCGTTCAGGGAGGCGATCTCCGTCCGGGCCGCAGATCATAGATGGAGAAGAGGGGCACGCCCCCCGGCGCGAAACGGTAGAGCAACGGGCGGCCGCGATGGACGGCCATCAGATCGGGATAGGCGGCCCAACGCCGCTCGTGGGTCAGCAGGAGCAGGTCGGCCTGGCCGACCCTGGCCAGGCGCACGCCCCGCGGCAGCTCGGCGAGCCGCTGCCAGCGGGCGAGATACGGAGTGTACTCCTTCTGGTTGGGCGCCACCGCCACCGAGCCGCCATTGGGCAATAACTCCGTCAGGGCGACGGCGATCTCGGGGTAGGCCAGATCATAATACTGTCGTTCGTAGCCCGCGGCCGTGGCACCGCGCAGACCCCCGGCCAGGCTGTTGTAATAGGAGAGCCAGGCGTCCCGATACATCACTGCCCCGATGCCCCCGGGAGCCAGGAGCGCCAGGGCGGTGACCGCGATGACCAACCCTCGACGACGCTCGACAAAGCGCCGCCGGATCTCACCCTCGCAGGCCGCAAAACCAAAACCGGCGAGCACCGCGATGAGTGGCAAGAGGGGCAGGAAGAGCTTGATGCCACCGTACTTGGGTATGCCCGGGAGGGAGACCGCGGCCAGCTGCACCGCGGCGTGCAACAGGATGAACAGCCCGAGCCGAGCCTGGGGATCCGTCTCGAGGGTCGAGCCCGGCGTTGGGTTGAGCCGGCGCAACCCGGGCAGCCGCGTGAGGGTCGCCAACAATGGACGACCGCAGCCGAGCGCCGCCACAAAGGCGATGGGCAGCGGCAGGGTCGAGGCGGTCATGACCAGCGGCGCGTACCACGGGGCGACCTGCTCGCCGTAGAGGTGCCCGGCAAAATAGAAGTAGATGCCGTAGTGCTGCAGGTGGAAGAGGAGGTACTCGTTGAGCCGAGTAGTCGTGTCGACCCAGAGCCACGGCCACAGCGCCCAGGTGATCAAAGGCGAGACCAACACCATGCCGATCACCACCCACGGGATCGGCGGGAGCCGCAGGGCGTGCCCGCGATCAGATCTCTTGCCCTCCTCGTGGCGCTGCCAACGGATCGGCGAGCGCACCAAGATGTAAGCCGCGACCGCCACCAACAAAAAGGGTGCGTTCAGCTTGGTGCCGAGGGTGAGCCCAAAGAGCACCACCGCGAGAATGCCGCGCCGCCAGCTCGGCTCCTCGAGGCAACGCCACAGGGCTACGGTGCTGAGCAGATAGAGCGCCGCCACCGGCAGGTCGAGGGTCTCGGCGTGGGCGTGGTAGAGCAGACGCGGCATGGTCGCCAGGCAGAGCGCGGCGAACAGACCGCTGGGCCAGCCGGCGTAGCGACGCACCAGCCCAAACACCGCCGCCGCCATCAACGCCCAGAGCAGGGTGACCGCCGCGCGACAGGCCTGCACCTCCTCGAGCAGACCGGTCCAATGGTGCAGCACCAGCCAGGTCAGCCCCATGGCGAGCTTGCCCACCGGCGGGTGCTCGGCGTTGTGGGCGAAGTGGTGATCGATCCCCGCGGGCGAGAGCGCGGCGAAATCGAGCCGGATCAACCGCTCGATCCATTGACCATGGAGCTTGGCGGCCGGCACATAGAAGCGTGCGTCATCGGACCAGGGCACGTCGCCAGCGGTGGCGAAACCGAGGATCGCGAAGCCGAGAAAGACCCAGGCCGCCGGGCGCCGCCGGGCCCAGGCGACGACACACCCGAAGCGGCTCATGGTCGATCCCCGCGAGGCCGGTGAGCCCCGGACTCGCCCCGCTCCACGATGCGCAGGCCCACACCGAGGTGGCGACGGGCATCCCGGCTGGTTCGAATCACCAGTTGAACCGTGCCGTGGCCGAGGCCGCTGGTCGCTACATCGAATACCCCGATCCCCGCCTGATTGGTGCGCCGCAGAATTCTAGTGAAGGGCGACCCCGACTCCGGTTGAACCTCAAGGCGCAGACTGACCGCTGCGCCATTGGGGGTGGTCGCGGCGTCGTCGCTCAGGGCGGCCTCGAGCAGGAGGTGATCGCCGAGCGGCTGGCGGCCTAGGTCGATTACCAAGTCGTGGTTGCTCAGCGGATGGGCCCAAACGCAGGCCCAGTCGCGACCCTCAACCCGTAGGTTGGTCGGTGCAACGTGGTTCCAGGCAGGGCGGCCAGGGCAATCCCAGCCCTGGTCGCGCCGCGCCCGGTCGCAGCGAACCTGGTGCTCCGGGCCACGCAGGGAGACCGCGACCCCGGAGAGGGAGCCGCGCAAATCGAACAGGATGCGGTCGGCAACCGGGTAGCCGTAGATACCTACCTCGACATCGGCAAAGCGGCGACGGGGCTCGGGGCTAGCGTTCGCGAGCTCAGGCGGATCGTCGAATCCAGCCGGACCGATGACCGCGAGCCTCAGGTACCGACGTTGGTCCGCCGGCTCAAACGGAACCGCATCGGCAGCACGCAGCTTTGGGGGCAAGGCGCCCAGGGCCGCGGCCGCGTGGGGCGGCCAAACCACCGTGAAATCTGGGGAGGCGGCCACCAGGTGACGGGCCGCCTCGGCGAAGCCCTCGGACTCGGCGAGCCGAACCTCACCGCAGTGCTGGGTGAGGGTCAGCAGGGAGCAAACACCGCCGAGCAACAGCGCGGACCACAGCCGCGGCGAGAGACGAAACGACCTGAGCAAACGGGCGATCACGGCCGTGGTTATACCCACAATGGGGTGGCCGAGCCGAGGGTGGCGTTAGGTTAGCGCTGTTCTTCCGGAAGATCGCGAGCTCACGCCCGCCCCTTGATCCACTTCTTGAGAAACGGCGTGACCAACAGCAGCGCGATCCCCGCCCCAATCGAGGAGACGATCAAGAACTCCCAGAGCGGCAGTTTATAAGTGTGCAGGATCGATTCGAGCTTCCCGGCCAGGTAATCCGACAAGGCCGTGGCCCCGAACCACAACCCCATCATCAAGCTCACGATCCGCGGCGGTGACAGCTTGGTGATCACCGATAAACCAATGGGCGACAGACAGAGCTCGCCCATGGTGTGCAGCAGGTAAACGCCCAAGAGCCACCCGAGCCCAGCCTTGCCCAGCTCATTGGCGGACTGCTGCGCGAAGTACATCACTACGAAGCCGAGCCCGAGGACGATCATGCCAAAGCCCATCTTGCCCGGCGTGGACAGGCCCCAGCTCTTGGTGTTGCGGTCGTTGACGGTCCAGATGCGCGAAAAAACCGGCGCCAGGATCATGATGTAGAGCGGGTTCACCGCCTGGAACCAGCTGGCGGGCATCTCCCAACCCCCGCCCCAGAGATGGCGGTCGGTCTGTTCCATGGCGAAGAGATTCATGGTGCCGCCGGCCTGCTCGAAGCCCATCCAGAAAAACAGCACAAAGAAATAGATGACGAAGAGCACCGCCACGGATTTGCGCTCATCTGTGGTGAGCGGCTCGGGGGTCCTGCCGAGGCGCTGATTGCGGAGTCGCTGCAAGCCGATCATGCCGGCGATGATCACCGCGACGCTGAGGATCTTGAGCCCGGGGTGAAACTCATTCCAGATCGGCCCGGCGAAATGCCAGCCGGCGAGTGCCGCCGCCACCGTGAAGATCGAGACGGCGATGATGAAGACGATGTCTCGGTAGTCCCCCGAGGTCAGCCGGGTGTTCTCGTTGACCTCGATCCCCGGGGGAAAACCAGCGGGGCCGAGCCAACGTTGCCCGACGATAAAGACGGTCACGCCGATAATCATGCCCACGGTGGCCGCGGAGAAGCCCCAGTGCCAACCAACCTTTTCGCCGAGGTAGCCGCAGATCAACGGAGCCAAAAACGCCCCCAGGTTGATCCCCATATAAAAGATGGTGAAGCCACCGTCCCGGCGGGGATCGTTCTTTTCGTAGAGAGAGCCCACGAT
>JAUUZB010001088.1 GCA_030590185.1 Deltaproteobacteria bacterium | reverse complement strand
GGCCCTGGCGTCGGCGTTTGCGGCCGCGTGCCCGCGCCTCCTCCTTTTGCTGGCGCGCGGATCCGGTCGAGCGGCGCCGGGGTCCGCTCCGCCGGCGGTTGGCGTCGGGCCGCTGGCGTTCAACCTCGGCCTGCTCCGCCCCGAGGGGTTGGGAGCCGGGGAGCTCGAGGTAGGCGCGTACGTTCGCCTCGACCTTGTGGGCGTTCTTGGAGGCCAGCGCCTCCTCGGCCTGGGCGACCACCTCTCCGGCGCTGGGGCGCAACTCCGGCTCCGGGGTCAGGCAGCGCCCGATCAAGCCGATCAAGTGTCCCGAGCGGTCCGCCTCTGGAGAGGGGTGCAGCGGCGGATAGGTGCCGTCGATGATGTTCTGCATCACCATCGCGGGCGACGGGCCGTCAAAGGGCAGCTCGCCCACGGCGAGGTAGTAAAGGAGCACGCCGAGGGAGAAGACGTCACTCGGCGGTCCGGGGGTATTGCCGCGCAGCTGCTCCGGCGCCATGTAGTTCGGCGTGCCGAACAGCACCGTGTCTTCGCGCACGGCGGTCTTGCCGAGGATCGACTGGTCGCGGTAGCCCTTGGCCAGGCCGAAGTCGGTGAGCAGCAGCCGGCCAGCCTCATCGACCAGGATGTTGGAGAGCTTGAGGTCACGGTGGACCACGCCGCGGCCGTGGGCATGCTCGAGGGCGGCGGCCACGCTCTGGACCACCGACAGGATGAACAGCTCCGGCGGCAGATCGCGGCCGTCGAGGTTTTCCTCGAGATCTCCACCCGGCACCAGCTGCATGACGATGTAGGCGGGCGTCTCCTTTGGGCCGGAGTAGTCGAAGATCGGCACGATGTTCGGGTGCTGCAGCGACGCGATGGCGCGAGCCTCGCGGTGGAATGTGAACATCTTGCTGGCGTCGCCCGACTGATCCAGCATCACCTTGACAGCGACGTCCCGCTCGAGCCGTGTGTCCCGGGCACGAAAAACCCGGGCCATACCGCCCACACCGATCTCCTCGAGCCGCTGGTAGCGGCCGCCGATCAGGTCGTCGCCCATCAAACTGCTATATTAAGGTGGGGCCGCGAGGCCAACCCCTCGTGACCCGGCCGGCGGAGGCTATCGACTGCCGCCTCGCCTGGATCTGCCGAACGGATTCAAGAGCGGTTGAGGAGGTTAGCGCCGATCGTCACCTTGGCGGCAGACAAGATCTCACCGGTCTGTACGCGGATGAGCTTGGCGAAGAGCTCTGCGCCCTGCTCGGTGCGGCTGAGTTTGGCGATGATCAGGACGCGCGCCCCCAACAGCTCGCCCAACGGCACGGACTGCTCGACGTCGAACAGATCGCCGAGCTGGAGCGCGTGTTCCTCCACTACCGCTTGCAGATCGCGTTCGAGCACCCGGAAGACTGGCTGCCGGGTGGCGACGAGGGTGAGCTGATCCGTCAGATAGCTGGCGACTGTGTGCAGTCCGGCGTCGCCGACGGTGACCGGCATGATCGCGGCCGGGGTTCTCTCTTCCAACCGCAGGGCGCTGTAATCGGTGAGCTGGCGCAGGGCCTCCTCCACCGCTGGTCCGAGCACCTCCTGGCGCGGTGTTGCCGCCGGAGCACGCGCGATGATCGTGTCGTCGAAGTCACGGGGCTCGGCGGTCAAGTGGGAGAGCTCGCGCCGCACGATTCTCACGATCGCCTGGTCGAGGTTCTCGCGGCGATAGTTGGTGCCCACGTGGTGGCTTGCTTCCGCCGGCCCGCCGTCGGTGTCACCGCCGCCCGAGGTGATGAAGACGTACTCGCCCATGGTGTACTGGGCCAGCTGGCGGAAGATCACCTCCCCCTGGCGGGACAGGCCGCCGGCGCCCACCGTGGTCCACTTGACCCCGCGCGACAGGCTCTCTTGCATGGCGTCCCGGTAGGTGAAGGTTTGACCGTAGTCGGTGTGGGGGGCCGCGTCGGCTACCACGAAGCCGAGGCGTACGGCGTCGTCGCGCCACTGCAGGGTACGGGTTGCCTGGCGCAGCGCCTCTTGTAGATCCTCGGGCGTATCGCCGCCGCCGCTCGCGTGGAGGGTATTTAGGACGCGCTGGTACTGTTCGATGTCGCGGGTGAAGTCCGTGACCTGGGTGATGTAGTCGTCGCCCCGGTCGCGGTAGGCGACGAGGGCGAAACGCAGATCCGGCTGGCTCGGGAGCTGGGTGAGCTGCAGGTGGATGGCGCGCAGGGTATCCTTGAGGCGTGCGATCTGGCTCGACATGCTGCCGGTCGTGTCGAGCAGGATGGCGATGTCCACGGGCACCCGCTTCGGCACCTGGCGACTCAGGTCGAAACGCAGCTCGGTGTGGCGCCGGCCGTTGCGCTCGAGCTGCCCCAGTAGGGTGGTGGCGCCACAGGTCACCCGGGTGGTGAACGCCTCGGCCCCTGCTGGACCCTGCGCCGCGGGGAAGAAGTGGGTGCCGCCGTCGGCCAGGGTTTGGCTCTGGGCGAGGGGCTCGCCGTCGAGGCTCTCGACCTGAACCCGGCAGTTGTTGAGGCTGCGACCCTCGCGGTCGACGGCGGTGATCACCAGGCGTTCTCGGATGTCGACCGGGTACGGGATCAAGGTGCGGTTGTGGGCGAGGAAGGAGAGGAAGCGGTTGTATTGGCGGTTGTCGTCGTGACGACCGGCGGTCATGGCCGGGGCTTGGATGGCCGAGGTCGTAGCGAGGCTGCCCGCGCCGGCCGAGCTGCCTACACTCGCCGCACCGCCGCTGCCGCTGCCGCTGCCGCT
>JAUUZB010001027.1 GCA_030590185.1 Deltaproteobacteria bacterium | reverse complement strand
GTTGTGGCCATCCCGACCCGCTCGGCGAGGGTGGCGGCGATGGTGTCGAGATCGCTATCGGGCTCCAGCCACTCGGCGGCCGTGGCGGCGGTGGTGAAAAGCCCGTAGTCCGTGAGGAAAAATGCGATGGCGCCGGCGGCGGTGTGCTCCGAGGTGAAGGGGGCCAACGGTTGCGGGTCACGGGGTAGGCCGGGGTCCGAGCGCCAGGGCGCCAGGCTGGCGGATAGGAGGCGGTCGGCGCGTCCGTGCCAGAGTTGGATCCAACCGGGGAGCAGCAGGATAGCGACGAGCGCGAAGATGCCAGCGGGCAGGAGCCAGTGGCGATCCAACAACAGGGCGCTCGGGGCGCGCAGGGTAGGGCTCGCGGTCGTGGGCTCTGCGGCTTCGCTTGCCTCGGCTCGACCGGTCGATCGCCGCCGCCACCACCACTCGATGGCCACCGCCGCGGCCAGGATTACGACGACTACCCACGGGAGGCCGGTCCGCCAGCGGGAAAAGGGCGTCCGGTCACCATAGAGGTTGACGCTAAAACGCGCCGCCGCCGGCTCGCCGAGGGATGAGGCGCCGTGCCATTGCCCCCAACGGGTCACCGCACCGGAGGGGCCGCCGTTGCTCGCCCACACCATGTCTCTGCCTGACTCGATCGCCCGCAGCCGGCTCGCGGCGAGGTGGAAGAAGGTGACCGGGCCGCTGCCAAAGGAGATGTCACTGGTCGGGACCACCAGAAGGTTGGCGCCGCGCTCGACGTCGCCGTGCACGAGCTCGCTCGACCCTGACTCAATACAAACCAGGACCGCCGCGCGAAGGCCGTCGAGGGGCGCCAGGAGATCCGACGGGGCACCCGGCGTTACCAACACCTCGCCAAACGGTGCGGGCTGGCGCTTTTTGTAGACACCCACCAGGGCTCCGCTCGGCGCAAAGGCGGCCACGCTGTTGTACTTCGCTTGCTGCGCCCCGAGCAGCGGTGCGGAGAGCAACAGACCGAGCCGGTTACGCGCCGCGAACTGCGACCAGGCGCGACGATAGGCGCCGAAGTGGAGGTGGTAGCGGTTGTCCATCTCCTCGGTGGTGACCAGGAGGTCTACGTCGGAGAGGGACTCCATGGCGCGATCGAAGCGGGCTTCGAAGTCCCTGCGGCCCGCGGCGGAGAACATTTGATCGCGCAGGAATGCCGAGGTGACGTGCATCTGGGGGACACCGACCTCGAGGTTGCCGGTGGTCGGCTCGGCGTCGAGGTGGGCGGCCGCGGACAGGGCGGCGAGTAGGAGGACGGTGAACGCCCACGGCCCAACGGGCACGAGCCGGCGCCAGCCAGCGCCAGCGACACCGCCGCGAACGCCAGGAACACCGCCGCGAACGCCAGGAACACCGCCGCGTTGCCAGAGCACCGCCGAGGTGACCAGGGCGCCAAAGACGAGCCCTCCCAACCCGGCCGCACCGATGATCCGCGCGGCCGCGGGGAGAACCGGTAGCGAGAGCAGCGGCCCCGCGAAGCTCGATGGCACATCGAGGGCGCCGGCGATTATCTCGAGCCCGACGCCAAGGGCCGTGGACGCGACGAACAACCCGGGCCAACCCACGGCATCCGGGACCCGGCCTGCTGCCCAACGTGTCCAGAGCACCAGCGGCGCCGCATAGTAGACCCCCCACACCGCCAACAGGGTGAGGGCGGTGCTCAGCCCCCAGCTCGTGATGGTGACCATGGTCGCCAACCACAAACCCAGGGACCAGCCTGTCGCCCAGAACAGGAGGGTCAACCGGGGCAGCACCATGGCAACCCGGGCCAAGAGCAGGCAGGCGAGCAGGAGCAGGGGCCAGAGCTCGGCGCCGGGGAGACCGAGGGAGCCTAGGGCGCCAACCGCAGCGCCCGTGATGAGCGCCCGGGCGGCGGCGGACCCCCGACTCATGGTCGGGCTACGGCGGCCAGCTCCAGGTCAACCACGACGGCGGTCCGGGGCCAGGTGCCAGGGAAGCCACCGCTCAGGGATTGGGGGAACCAAACCCGTCGTTTTTCACCCACCGTCATCGTTTCCAGGATCGCGCCGGCGGAAAAGATGACCACCGAGACCGCCACCCTCCTGCCCTCGGCGGGGTAGCGATCGACGAGGCGCCCGTCGGTGGAGTAGACGCGATAACGGAGGGTGGCGATGGTACCCTGGGCGGCTCGGTCGGCGCCGTTGCCCTTGACGAGCTCAACCCAGGCTACGCCGGAGGGCTCGCGCTGCGCGGTATCCGGAGGCGTGCCCGGGGGGGCGTCGGGGTCCTTGGGCGGTGTCGGGTCGTTTGGGACGGCCACATCCAGGATGATGTTCCCCTCCAACCACACCGCGGGCCGGGGTTGGAAGCTCTCCGGGATCCAAAAACGCCGCGTTTCGCCACGATGGAGGCGCGCCAGCAGAGTCTCGAGCGCGGGGAGGTTGCTGGCGGAGCGCATCAGGGTCATGCGCTGCGCCGGCATGCGCACCGGGTGGCCGTCGCGTTTGATACAGACGGAGAGGCTCGCCCTGAACCGCTCGCCCTCTCGGATCGGGTCGTTGCCGGGCTCGAGGGCCTTGGTCACCACGCCGGAGGGGAGGCGCTCGCCGTCGGCCGGCGGGGGGCCGGGGCACGTACTGCCAGCGGGCCAATCGCTGCAGGCGGCGACGGAGCCGCCGAGGGCGAACAGGGTCAGGAGGGTGGTCAGCCTCTTTGGGGTCGAAGCACTCATGAGATAGCCGAGTGGCTCTTGTAGGTTCCCCGCTTCTACCAGATCAAGGCCTAATCGTTTCGGCTGGCCCTCGTTTCTCGACGTCTCAGCCGCTGCTGCCAAAGCGCCGCCGCATGGGTCGTCAGGGCGCGGAAGACCGCCCGGGCGTATTGCTTGACCCGGTCCGGGTAGGGCCGGCCGGCGATCTCGAAGTCCTG
>JAUUZB010000533.1 GCA_030590185.1 Deltaproteobacteria bacterium | reverse complement strand
CGGAGCGCTCCTAGAATTACAAGGTAGGACCACAATCGCCAAGAGGGCATTGACTCGACCTACCCCCTTCCCTAGTATGCCGCCGTTCCTGTGATTGAATGAGTAGGATAAAAATCCTCAAGCGATTCAGCGGTTTGACACAGGATCTGGACGAACGAGGAGAACATGAAGATGCGCTTTCGGATCCGCAACCTCGTGACTATCGCCGGCCTCGCCGCGGGGCTCACTGTCCTCGCCTGCGGCCCGGACGTTAAGTACCCGCAGTGCGAGACCGACGAGAACTGCAAGCAGGACTCCCAGGGCACCGCCATCAGCGAGTATTGTCTCAACGGCAGCTGCCAAGAGTGCCGTGAGGACACCCACTGCAAGGCCGACTACGAATGCGCCAGCGGTAGGTGCGAGCACAAGACGGAGTGCCCCTGCGAGGCGCCGCTGCTCTGCGAAGGCTATAAGTGCGTCGAGCCGCCGCCGCCGGAGTGCGTCACCAACGAGGACTGCGAAGGTGGGATGATCTGCGAGGCGGAGAAGTGCGTTGAAGCTCCCTGCACCACGGATCAAGAGTGCGGCGCCGGCATGGTCTGCACCGACGGTGTGTGCGAGGCGGCCGGCGACAATATCTCCGCGGACTGCCAGCCCATGGACCGCTCCGGCGGCGAGGTCATCGCCCTCGAGACCGTCAAGTTCGACTTCAACGCGTCAAACCTGAGGGTCGATGCCCGCGAGTCCCTCGATCGCAACGCCAAGTGCATGCAAGAGGCGCCCGACGTCACCGTGGTGATGGAAGGCCACTGTGACGAGCGCGGCACGCAGGAGTACAACCTAGCCCTCGGCGAGCGCCGGGCGGCGGCGGTTCGCGGTTATCTGCGCAACCTCGGCATCGAGGGGGGCCGGATGCGCATTGTCTCCAAGGGCAAAAACGAGCCGATCTGCAACGCTGGCACCGAGTCCTGCTGGACCAAGAACCGGCGCGTCGAGTTCTTGCAGTCGCGCTAAGGCCTCCCCCGCTCCGGGGGACGCGTTCCCACATCGTGACCTACACCTCGCGAACTGGCTTACCGCTGGTGCTGGGTATGGGTCTGTGCGCCTGCTGGGTGCCGACCGAGACCGGCCAGATGATGCGCCGGGACATCAACGAGCTGCGCACCAATGTCCAGACCACCCAGAAGGGGGTCGATGAACAGCGGGCGTTGCTCAACGAGCAGCTCCAACGTGCCGAGGTGAAAATCGGCGAGGTCGACTCCAAGCTCCAAGACCTCAACCGCGCGGCCCGCAAGACCGACGCCGGCTTTGGCGTGCGCCTCGACGAGCAGCAGCGAGAGCTGCAGGATCTGCGCGGTCAGATCGAGCTACTGGTCTACCGCTTCAACGAGCTGGAGAAGCGCCTCGAAGGCCTCGATGCCCTGGCCAACCGCATGGACAGCCTCGAGACGGGCCTGCCCGGCGCCAGGGTTACTCCGGAGGAGCCAGGCTCGACCAGATCTCAACCCTCCTCCGGTGCGTCGAGCGCCGAGACCCCCACCGACAAAAAAGGGCTGTTGGCCCATGGCATCGCCCTCGCCAAACGCAAGAAGCTAGAGGAGGCGCGTGGGGCGTTGCGCGAGGTGGCCCGCAAGTGGCCCGGGGAGGCCGGCTTCGCCGACGAGGCCTTCTTCCAAATCGGTGAGACCTACTTCAACGAGAAGAAATTTCGTCAGGCCTTGCAGGAATACATCAAGGTGGTGGAGAAGTTTCCCAAGGGCAAGTTGGTCGACGACTCCTTCTTCCGTATTGGTGTGTGCTCCTTGGAGCTGGGCAATCTCGAGGATGCCCTCATCTTCTTTGAGGAGATCATCAACAACCACAAGAAGTCGCCGCTCGCCAAATCCGCCAAGCAGAAGAACAAGGAGATCAGCAAACGACTCGAGAAAGAAAAGAAGCGTTGAGCAGCACGGCAGACGCGGGGATCCGGGGCGCTCGGCTCCCGACGGGAACTGGCAGGGCGGCTAGCGGCGGTAGTATAGTGGGCTCACCGCAGTCCTAGCGGCCGGGTAGGGATATGGCCAAAAAGAACCTCCTGTTGGTGGACAATGACGCCAAGAGCTTGCGTGTCATGGAGGTATCCCTGCGCAAGGCAGGCTTCTCGGTCACCACCGCCATCCACGGCGCCGACGCCGTCGAGAAGGTGAAGATCTCGCCGCCGGAGCTGATCCTCTCCGACACCAACATGCCGGAGATCGATGGCTTCGAGCTTTGTAGGACGCTCAAGGAGTCGAAGGAGTTCGGGCACATCCCGTTCATCTTCCTGACCGCCGAGAAGTCGATCGACTCGAAGGTCAAGGGGCTCGAGCTCGGCGTCGACGACTACCTCACCAAGCCGATCTACATCAAAGAGATCGTCACCCGCATCAAGATCCTGCTGGAGAAGAAGGAAAAGGAGGGCCTCGAGAAGCGCGACCAACGCTCCAAGTTTGCCGGGGACCTCGCGGACATGGGCGTCGTCGATCTCATTCAGACCATCGAGATCGGCCGCAAGAGCGGGCGCATCAACTTCCGGCGCGAGGACGGCGCCTCCGGCGAGATCGACTTCCGGGACGGCAAGGTGATCGACGCCCAGTGCGGCCGACTGCGCGGCGAGCGCGCCGTCTACCGGCTGTTGGTCTGGGCCGAGGGCTCCTTCGAAATCGAGTTCGGCCCGGTCAAGCGGGCCGACGTGATCGCCCTGTCGAGCCAAGGGTTGCTGATGGAGGGGATGCGCCGCCTCGACGAGTGGGGCCGGCTGCTCGAGCAACTTCCCCCCCTCGAGACCCAGTTCGGCGTTGACCACACCGAGCTCGCCGAACGGCTCGCCGAGATCCCGGACGAGGCCAACGGTATTCTGCGCCTGTTCGACGGCAAGCGAACCCTGATGCAGGTCGTGGACGATTCGGAGTTCGGTGACCTCGAGGCGATGAACTTCATCTCGAAGCTGTACTTCGAGGGGTTGATCTTCGACATCTCCATTCGGATGGGGGACGAGGAGGAGGAGGCGCCCGCCGCGAGCCCGTCGAGCGACTCTCCACCCTCCTCGCCGGAACCCGAGGCACAGCCCGCGGAGGCAGCGAGTAACCCAGCGCCCGAGGCCCCGGCCGCCCCGGCGCCCCTCACCGCCCCGGAGGTACCCGCTCACGTGGCACAGGCCGCACCATCGGTGCCGGTGACCCCCGCTGCTGCATCAGCCGAGGCGGCGCCGAATGACCAACCTGCCCCCGAGCAGCCGGCCGCGACTGAGCCGGCCCTGCCGGTTCCGTCGGTGCCCGAGCCTGCGCCGGTGCCGGAGCCCGCGCCGCCTTCGCCAGCCGAACCAGCGGCCGCGCCCCAGCCAAACCCGCCGGTCCCCTCAGCGCCCCTGTCTGTCCCGGCAGCCGCGCCAGCGCCGGCTGCGGGAAGCCGCCAACCGGTCGCCTTCGGCACGGCCGCGACGCCACCGTGGCCCTATGCCTTTCACGGCTGGGGCGGCGCACCGGCCGCCGGCGGACAGCCGGACGCCTCACCCACGCCAGCACCAGCACCGATCGCTGGTGCCCCCGCGGCCCCGGCAGTCGCCGACTCCCCGGCGCCCGCGACATCCCCAGCCGAGGAGCCAGAGCCGCGTGCACCAGGGGTCACACCGCTCAGTCCCAAGCTCATCGTACCCAAGCCGACCGAGGGCGAGGCCGAGCCCGCCATCCCGCTGCCGGCAGCGGCCCCCATAGCATTGCCGAGTCCCCTCTCGCCGGACGCCACGGCTGGCGCCCTCGCAGAGGAAACTGCCGCCACGCCGCAGCCCGTTGGGGGACCACCCGAGGTCGAGCCCCCGGCGCCGATCGCTGCGCCAGCCCCGATCGCGGCGGCCCCGCTCACCCCGCCACCTCCCGTGGCCCCGAATCCGGACGCCCCGATGGAGCCTGCGCAACCGGACGCCGGCGCCGCCATGCCCGTGAGCACCGAGACACCGACCGCCCCCTTGCCGGAGTTGTCCCCACCCACTGAGCTGCCCCCAGCGCTCGTCAGCTCGGCCGACGCGCCAGCCGCGTTCGGAGAGCCGCCGCAGGTCGAGACCCCGGGTCTGAGCCCAGCCGCCCCGCCCCTCGAGGCCGCCTCCTCCGAGGCAATCCCGGCCAGCGCGGTGACCAACGCCTTTGAGCCCCTGGCCCTGCCCGCGAACCCCGATCCAGCAGCGGCACCGGCCGGCGCTCCGCCGCTAGCTGCCCCGCCGCCAGCTGCCCCGCCGCCGGTTCCGGGCGGGCCCGCGTACCCAGACGCCCCGGCTGTCGCTGCGCCTAATCCACCGGTTGACGCTGGCGGCGATGCCGACGAGGTCGAGGGTGACACGGAGACTCTCGAGTGGATGCAGCCCGAGAGCATCTCGGTGATCCCCGGCGTACCGCTGGCGGCTGGCCAATTGAGCCGCGGCGACGTCGAGACGCCAACGATCCTCAAGCAAGTGTTCCAACCTCCGGTGCAGCAGGTTCTGGAGG
>JAUUZB010000807.1 GCA_030590185.1 Deltaproteobacteria bacterium | reverse complement strand
GCAGCGCCTGTTGCCAACGCCGCACCAGCTCGCACAGGACCTCGTCGCCAACCGGATGCCCGTGGGTGTCGTTGACCCGCTTGAAGTGATCGACGTCGGCGAGCACCACGGTCAGGGGCTTGTTCTCCCGTTGGGCCCGGGAGAGCTCCATCTCGAGGTGCTCGCGGATGGCCCGGCGGTTGAGGGCGCCGGTGAGGGCGTCGTGTAGGGCCTGCTGCCGCAGGATCGCCTGGGCCGCTTCGAGCTCGGCGTGGAGCGCCACGATGCGTGCCCCGGCCCGGATCCGCACCCGCAGCTCCTCGTGGTTGAACGGCTTGGAGACATAGTCGTCGGCCCCCGCCTCGAGGCATTCCACCAGATCCTCGCTCTCGCCCCGGGCGGTCAGCAGGATCAGGTATTGGTAGTCGTGCTTCTGGGTGCGGGCCCGGATGCGCCGGCAGACCTCGAGCCCGTCGAGCTCCGGCATGGTCCAGTCGAGGATCGCGAGCCGGGGTGCACCGGGCTCGGTCAAGCGCTCGAGCGCCTCACCGCCGTGTTCACACACCACGACCTCGTAGCTCCACTCCGCGAGCAACGTTGCCAGAATGTGCCGGGAGGTTTTGGAGTCGTCCGCGATCAGGACGCGCATCGTTGAACCCTCGCCCGGAGCTTATGGGCCGACTCTGATGAGATCAACCGACCCGGTTGCCTCACGATGCAAGAGCGAGCGGATCAGTGAGGCGAGGTTTCGGCTTGCGCGAGGGTGTCGGTCGTGGCGAGGCGCCGAGTCCGTTGCGCAGCCGCATTCGATGACTACCTTGGGTGAGCGATGCAGGCTCCCCGACTCGGCGCGGTTCTTCTTTGGGCGAGTCTCGGGGTGGCGGCGTGTAGCCACGGCCCGGCGACGCCGAGCGCTGGCGAGCCCGCCTCACCGGTTCCCAACGGTTGGCGATACGAAATCGCCCTTGCCGACGACCTCGAGCGATTCGACGTGCGTCTGTGTTTCGACGGCCCCGTGCCGACGCGGTTGTTCGTCGACGGCAACGGTGACCAGCTGCGCTTGCGGGCATCAGGACCTTGGCAGCGGCAGGGTTCCAGCCTGTGGCGCGATCCGGAACCCGCCGCCGGGGCCGCCTGTCTGTCCTACGACGTGAGCGTCGAGAGGTTGCTCTCCGACAGCGAGGGTTGGGAGGATTCCTTCAGGGTCGGTCGCGATGTCGTGACCCGCCCCGGGTTGGTGTTGCCCTGCCCGCGGCCATGGCCAGCGCGGGCCGAGGTCACGGTTGAGCTCGACCTGCCCGCGGGCTTGGCGGCCTCTGTGCCGTGGATGCCGGTCGCCGGTCCTGGCGAGCGCTACCGATTGGATCACTCCACGGCGAAGCGACACGGCCGAATGGCCTTTGGGCGATTTGAGCGCCAGGTGATCACCAGCGGTGAGAGTCATCTCAACATGGTGGTGCTCGACGCGCCCCATCGCGCCACCGACGCCGGTCTGCGCCGCTGGATCAGCGGGGCGGCGAGCGCGGTCGCGGGGTTGTTCGATGGATTTCCCGTCGAGCGTCTCCAGATCATCGTGCTGCCGAGGCCCTCCTCCGGTGATCCGGTCCTCTTTGGCCAGGCGACCCGTGGGGGCGGCCCGGGGGTGCATCTCCTGTTGCGTGCCGACGCCACCGATGACGAGCTCCCCGGCGAGTGGGTTGCGGTGCACGAGCTGATCCACATCGGCCTGCCCTGGACCCGCGGGGCGGACAATTGGTTCCAGGAGGGATTCACCACCTACTACCAGGAGGTGCTGCGCGCCCGGGCTGGCTTCTTCAACGCTGATGAGGGTTGGCGCCAGATCCACGCCGGCTTCAGGCGCGGGCGGCGCTTCGCCGGAGCTCGCAGCCTGGCACAGGAGAGCCGCGACATGGCCCGGACCGGCGCCTTTCGGCAGGTCTACTGGGCGGGAGCCGCCACCGCCCTGCAGCTCGATCTCGCCATCCGCGCCCGTTGGCCGGGGGAGCGCTCGCTGGACGACGTGATGCGTTTTTTGCACCAACGCTTCGGTCACCGGCCAGAGGATCACGAAGCCCTGGAGCTGTTGCGCGCCGCGGACCAATGGCTCGGCGCGACGTTAGCGGTCCCCATCGCCGAGGCCCGGCTCGCAGGTACCGGCTTTCCCGAGGTCAACGCCTCCTATGACGCCCTCGGCCTCGAGGGCGGCGATGCGGAGCTACGCTTCGTGGGTGATCCCGAGTCAGTCGCGTTGCGGGAGGCGATCATGGGGGGCAACTCCGGCAACTGAAGCCAGAAGAGCGCGGCAGACGGCAGACTTCACTGCAGCCAACTGATGTCGAACCCACCTTCGGCGGTGTTGCACTCACGCAGGTTGATCTGCGGCTCGGTGGCGCGGGAAGCGTCGAGGGCCGCGAGCAAGGAGTAGCACACCTGCTCGAGAATGAAGGGCTGAAACAAGTGGGGCGGGAAGGCCAGGTGACCCTCGAGCACGAGCCGGTCGTCTCGGGGCTGGACCTTGCTCACGGTCAACGTCGATCCCTGATGAAAAGTGGACCACCGTCTAGCGGCTCCCATCACCACCAACGTTGGCGAGAGAATGAGCATCAGGGCCCGATAGAGCGGCTTGCGGAAGGTCCGCGCAATCCAGGCGCGACTCCAATCGAAATAGGCTTGGTCGTCATCGTAGGCGACGTCGCGCACCATCATCAGCAGGGAGAGGCCAACCGTTTCGGCGATCCAATCCTCTGTGTGACGTTCGGTCAACACATCCCGCATCACCTCGGGTAACGTCGGGTCATCGAGCAACGCCGGCACCTCGGCTCCGAGGCCCCGGAAGAGATCGGCCCGGACGGCGCAATCGGGATAGCTGTCGAGCCCCTCCGGTAGCCTGCGCTCGTAGGCGGATGTGATCGGATAGCGTGCGCGGCCAAGCGCCATCGTTGCCCCCAAAGAGTGTGCGGTCCGCAGCAGACCACAAAGGGGATCCGAAAGGAAATCACAGCGCCGGTATCATCTTGGGCTGGGTGATGGCTCCCAAATGCCCAGCGGTCGTCGCCCGCCGCAGCCGCGCGGCAAAAAAACCATCCGCGCCGTGCAGGTGCGGCCAGGTGCGCAGCGCTCCCTCGGGGGTGAGGAACGGCTGGAGGACCGGCTCGGTCGGCCGCTCCAACTCGAACTGCGGGTGCGCCGCCAGGAACCGCTCGACTCGCTGCTCCCCCTCCTCCGGGAGGATCGAGCAGACCGCGTAGATGAGCGCGCCCCCCGGCGCCAACACCTGGGCCACGCTCGCCAGCAGGTGGTCCTGGCGCTCGTACAACGGCTCCAACGCTTCGCTCAAACGCCAACGAAGCTCCGGGTTGCGCCGCAGGGTGCCGGTGCCGGAGCAGGGGGCGTCGAGGACAATGCCCTGCACCGGTCTGGGTGGGTTTGCGTCTGGGCGGTTCTCGGCACCATCGTCCCGCGACTCGTCATCGTCCCGCGACTCGTCATCGTCCCGCGGCTCGTCATCGTCCCGCGGCTCGTCATCATCCTG
>JAUUZB010001028.1 GCA_030590185.1 Deltaproteobacteria bacterium | reverse complement strand
GGATACCCAGCGGCTAGACCGCGCGCCCGGGCGATGCCCAGGATCAGGTGGCGGATCCAAACCGCCAGCTCCCGATCGGCGCGCAACCGACGAAAGCCGTAGGTGAGCTGGCCCCCGGGCCAGACCTCCAGGCCACCGCTGATCCGCACGCCGCCGATCTCCAGGTCGATCGGCAACGGCTCGAGGGCAGGGGTCGAGATCCGGGGGCGCACCGCGTCGGCGAGGTGTTGCACCGGGTACCAGAGATCCCGAAAGACCAGTCGGCCCAGCGTGCCATGGGGCAGTAGCCCGCTCGCCGCCAGGGCCGGCCAGGCCTCCTCCTGCGTAGCGCCGGCCAGCGCCTGACTGAGCATGGCGGTCCCGACCCGGTAGCGCCCGAGTCCGTCCAACGCCACCGGCTCGCGGGGATCGTCCCCCGCGCCGCTCTGTGGGATCCAGATCCCGAGCCGCTCGCGCACGAAGCTCGGCACCGGCGCGGCAAAGAAGCGCTCGAGTTGCTCGATGGTGATCGTGGTGAGCGCCTCCCCTGGTGCCAACGGGCCATCGCACAACGGTCGCGCCGGGATGCGGGACGGGGCTTGCCGCCGGGTTCGGGCGGCGTCGCAGAGGCTCGCGGAGAAGGAGAACAGGCGCGGGTCCTCGCCCGCGGCAAAATAGGCGGAGCTCATGGCCTGGAGCGGGTGGCGCACCACCAAGGCGGCGCGGGCAGCCTCGTCGTTAGCGCCGACCGCCTCGGCCAACACGTCGAGCAGGTCCGAGACCACCACCGCCGGCGGGCGCTCGGCGTTGTCGACGATCCCTCGACCAACGTAGGTGATCACCAGGTGCTGCCGGGCGGCCAACAAACTCTCTAGGAAGGAGTAGCGATCGTCGTCACGCCGGCCGCGGTCACCGAGCCGGCGCGCGTGGGCGATCAGGTCGAAGCTGAGCTGTGGATCCCGACGCGGGAAGCTGTCGTCATTCATACCGACCAGACAGATCACCCGAAACGGAATGCTGCGCATCGGCACGAGGTCGCAAAAGGTCACCCCGCCGGAGAGAAAGCCCCGCGCTGGCAACGCCCGGGCGCAACGTTTTTCGAGCAGCGGCCAAACCGTGGCCATGGTTACCGGCGCGGCGTAGCCGACGCGATTGGCGTCACGGCACAACTCGGCGAGGCCATCGCGGATCAGTTGGTGTTGGGGGGCGGTGTCATCGTTCACCAACACCATGCGTTCGAGCAGCCCGGTGAGATCATCCTGCCAGTCGGCGAGCGGTCGCGGCGCTTCGAGCCGGGCGCGCAGATCGAACAGGGTGTCGCAAAAGGCGCACAACCTGCCGAGGATCGGGGCCTGGCCGCCCGGCACGGCATCGAAGGGCAACACGCCTGCGAACAGCTCTCGGTCCCCGCCAGGCATGGCGAAGCCGAGCAGCAGACGGTCGAGGCCGAAGCGCCAGGTGTTGGCGCCGGTGTCCGGTTGCCCGCAGGCTCGGCGGTGCGACGCGTCGGCGCCCCAGCGAATACCCGCGCCATCCACCCAACGCTGCACGACCTCGAGCTCCGATTCGCTGATCTCGAAGCGCTCGCGCACCAGGGGCATGGCGAGCAGCTCGAGCACCTCGGCCGCGCCACAGCGCCCGGGCAGCAGCTCGAGCAGCCGGCCGAACACATCGAGCACCGCTTCGGCGGCACGGGCGCCCCGGTCGGCCACCCGGCACGGGATGCGCCCACCGTCACCGGGGTCGCCGGCGAAGATCGCCTCCACGAACGGCACGTAGCTCTCAACGTCGGGGGTCATGACCAGGACGTCGCGTGGCTCGAGCGTTGGGTCGGCGTCGAACAGGGCGAGCAGCTGGTCGCGGAGCACTTCGAGCTCGCGCACGGGACCGTGGCAGGCGTGCACGCTGATCGAGTTGTCGAGCTGCGCCGGGCTCGGCACGCGCAGGTGTAGGATGTCGGACTGTAGGCGCTGGAGGAGGGTTGGGTCGGCCCCGGCGGGATCGACGAACAGGTCCTCATCGGCCTCCTCGTAGACGCAGAGGCCCTCCACGAGTTGTAGGAAGTCGCGGCCGAGGATGCCGAGGGAGGCGAGGAGCGGATGCCCCTGGGCGAGGTGGAGCTCCTCCTCGAGCATGGCGTCCCCGGCCCCGCCGAGCTCCCGCAGGATTTCACGACGCGAGCGGATCTCCGCCCAATACTCCCGGGAGGGGCTCGGCACGAACAGGTGGATCTCCACCCGTTGCGCGAGGGCGTTGATGATTTGCAGATAAAGGGGCGGCAAGGAGGCGATACCGAACAGGGAGACCCGGGTGGGGAAATCGGGCAGCGGACCGTTGTCCTTGGCCGCGGCCGCGACAAAGGCGCGCGCCCGAGCGGCGAGGTGGTGCGGTCCGTAGTGGTCGTGCAGGCGGCGCCAGATCACCGCCTGCCAGTTATCCGGCTCCTCCCCACGCTCCCAACGGTCGATCAGGTCGGGCCGGTGGGTGACGTAGCGGTCGAGCACCCAGGCGATGCGCTCGGCGAGGGCGACGCAGCGCTCGGAACGTTGCGCCCCCGCCGCTTCCAGATAGGCACGCAGGGGTTCGAGGGCGCGCCCGGAGGAGAGAGGGGTTGAGCTCTGATCGGTTCCGGTCGGCTCCTCCAGAATGGCGGCGACCGACCAGGTGAGGCTCTCCGGGGTGTAGAGCGCGCTCTTCTCCTCGGCGCCGAGCAACGCGGTGAAGGCCCAGTCCAGCAGGCGCTGCGGGAACGGGAAGATCGGATTGGCCCAGATCCCGAGCCGCTCGGCGAGCCGCATGGAGAGCCAGCGCTCCATGCCCTTGCCCTGAACCACGATCGGCTCGGCCGTGAACGGCTCGGCTGGCGCCGCGGCGATGACCTCGCACAATCGGTCGACCAGTCGTTCGGGGTCGTTGCTGCG
>JAUUZB010000022.1 GCA_030590185.1 Deltaproteobacteria bacterium | reverse complement strand
GGTGCTCCTGCCGTTCATCCCGACCGACGGGCAGGGCGCCACGGCCGGCGACCGAGCCCTGGGTCTGGCGCCGGATCTCATGCCCGAAGGGGTCGTGACGGCGGCGGCGGCCGAGTCGTCGACCTCCACCGCCGCGACCAACCGACCCGAGGCGAAGGAAAGTCTGGCGAGCAATCACTGGTTATGGCTCGGGGTCGGGGCAGCGGTGGTCGCGGGGGTGGTCATCGGCATCGTCGCCGCCGGCACCTCGACCAGTGAGCCGGGCAAGGCGGCGGTGTGGTTGTGCCCGGCAGAGGGGCCATGCGCGCCATGAGGGGAGTCGTCGTTCTCGCCCTGTGTTGTGCTGCCTGTGGCGGGGCGAACGATCCACCGGCGGTCAGCATCCTCCTCTCCAGCGACGGCTCCCACCCCTGTGCCGGCGCCGTGGAATTGAAAGCGACCCTGAGCGAGCTCAACGGCGACTCGACCGAGCACGTTATTGCCGCGGCGGTCGCGCCTGAACAGTTCGATTGTGACTTCGACGTCGGGGTGGCCGAGGCGGTCTACTCGGTCCTGGTGGGGGAGATCGAGGTTGGCGTGATCCATACCGTGGCGATCGAGCTCTACGACTCCACCGGCCTCGTCGTCGGCATGGGGGTGAGCGAGACCTTTCAGGCCAGACCCGACAAGGAGATCGACCCGATCGAGCTGCAGCTCTCCCGCGCGCCCATGGTCTCGGTGGGGACGGCGTTGATCGATCTCGCCTCCGAGCCGGCATTCAACGGGGTGTCCGGAGAGATCGCGATCGTCATCGAGCCAATCGGTTCCAGCCGCGAATTGACCTGGCCCGGCGACGACTCCCTCAAACGCCCCCTGCGCATCTCGGGCCTGCCCGAGGGTTTCGATCTGTTCCTCGCCATCGAGCTGACGGGGACCGACTCGACCCTGTTGGCCGACTACGAGACCGACACCTTCTCGGTGGGCTCGACGGAGTCCGACGCCTTTGCCTGGCCGGGGCTGGTCGAGCTGCCCTGATCGGGCCGTTGGGCGGCTTTTTGCTCAACCGCTCAATCGCCTCCTCCAGACAGCCAAAAAAGGGCAAAACTGTGTAAGTATGGGCAGTAGAGGGGTCGGGACCGATGGAAAACCAGGAAGCCTGGTGGCAGGAAGCGCTCGAGCAGCCGGATCTACGGGCTCGTTTTGACGAGGTCCACCAGGCGGTGGTCAAGGGCGACCTCACCCTCGCCCAGGTCGGCGGTTTTACCCCCGAAGAGCTCGACAGCGCCTACGCCGCCACCTGCAAGCTGATCACCACCGGCAAGCTCAAGGCGGCGCTCCAGGTCGCGGGGTACCTGATCCTGATCGACCCCTGGCAGGGCCGCAACTACTACCTCACCGGCGTGTGCTTTCACCGCCTCGGTCAGTGCGAGCGGGCGGTCCACTACTACCAGGTGGCGCTGAAATTCGACGAGGACGCGGTCACCACCATCGCCCTGGGCGAGGCCAAGTTGGTGCTCGGTGAGCGCAAGGAAGCGCGGCTTCTGTTGCAGCGCGGCGTACGCCTAGCGCAGCCCGGGGACGAGGCCAGCAAGCCCCACTTTGATCGAGCCATCCAGCTGCTGTCGACGTATCTGCAAGACGGAGGTGCCCCATGAGCGACGCCAAGATCCCCAGTTCCCTGCCGCCCACCACGCCGGATCGGGTGATCGAATCCGACGCCACGGTGGAGACGCGGTCCGACGCCGCCCGCGAAGGTGTGGCCCATCGCGCCCTTCCCAACCAGACGACGGCTGAGCCACGGCCCGCCGGCATGCCGATGACGCCTGAGCTCAAGCTCGACCGGGTTGCCCAGACGGATGAGTCCGGGCGCACGCGCCAGGAGGGCCGCGATCGGGGCGAGCAGCAGTCGTCGGTGATCGAGGCTCTGGTCCACAAGGCCGGTTTCCGCCGGGCCACGGACGGCTCGTTACAGATCTTAGATCAGGTAATCCTGCAAGAGCTCAAGAACCTCGGCCCCAAGCCCTTGATAGGGGCCCAGGATCTCGCCAAGGCCATGGCGACCATGTCGGCGTTGGGACCGCCGCCGGTGGGCCCCCAGACGGTCAACGCCGCGGCCCTCGGGAGTTTCGTCGGCAGTCTCAGCCGTGGGGTGGACGACGTGGCGCGGCAAACCAACGGCGCACCGCGGATGATCGATACCGTCGCCGGAGAGTCTTTGACCGCGGCTTTCTTGAAGCTCAACATCCTCGACCCAAACGAATCCCTCGAGATGCAGAGGCAGCTCGACGAGGCGCTGACCAACCTGCAGCAGCAGATGATTCAGGAGATGCGCAAGAAGCTAGACAATCTGTTCAAGCAGCTCGAGGAAGCGCTGGCCTCTGCCATGGGCTCGCTGTTCATGGGGGCGATCCTCGCGGCGATCGTCGCGGCGATCGTCGTCGCGATCATGGTCAGCATCGTGGCGGCGGTCATCGTCGCCGTGGTGATCATGGCGGTGATGCAGATGGTCATCGGCCAGATCAAGGCCCAGGCCAAGGCCGCCATGGCACAGGCCCGAGCCGCGGCCGAGCGTCAAGCCGAGCAGATGGAACAGATGATCAAGGACCAGATCGCCCAGATCCGCGAAGAGGAGATGCGCAAGATCCAGGAGGCCACCCCGGTGGGCGCCGACGGCCAGCCCCTGACCGAGGACGAGATTCGGGCGCGCCTCGAGCCGCGGCTGGTCGATGCCCTGATGGAGGTGACCTTCATCTTTGACCAGGACGGACCCGAGGCCGCCAAGGACCAAGGCCCGCAGATCATCCATGACGCGATGTACGACGAGCTGATCGAGATGGGGCTCTCCCACGAAAACGCCGATGGCGCCGCCTGGGCCATCGCCGCCGAGACCATGGCGAGCCTGGCTGGCAAGCTCGGTATCGAGGCGGAAGGCACCGAGGCGCCGCCGGCAACGGTCACGCCCGCCGCGCCCAGCGTGGCCGAGAGTGAAGGTCGTCATCCGGGCGACATCCTCGACAACGATGCCACCGTGGTCAACCCGGTGCCCTCCACCGACGTCGGCCCCTTGGAGGCACCGAGTGACGGGCGCCATCCGAGCGAGCTGCTGGGTGACGATGTCTCCGGAATGCTAGGGAGCCTCGGTATCCCGCCCGCGGCGCTCGAGGCGATCGCCAATTCGCCGATTCTCGTGCAGGGCGAGGAGCGGCTCGCACCGAGGATCACGGCGGAGCTGACCGACCGGGTGAGTGAGTCGATCGCGCTCAATGGCATCTCGGCGACCCTCGAGAAGCAGGTCCTCAACGAGCGCTCGGTCCTGCCGTTCGCGTTCCTCGGCCTGTCGGCGGTGTTGAGTGGCAGCGTGGAGAGCGACGAGGACTTCAAGGATCAAGATCTGCAAGGCCTGGTGGGTCACCTCGCCGAGGCCAAGGACCGCGCCCTGGCGGCCCTGGCCCAGGTGGGCAGCGAGAGCGAATCGGCGGACTTGCAGCTGCGCAATCCGTCCCACATTTAGACGCACAATACTCGACATTTGAGCCGAGATTTGGCTCGATGAGGTTGTATGCCCCCCCCCGGCGACACGGAACGGGGTCACCTCAAGGTGGCCAAGCTGACCGCTGAGACCAGCGTCTTCAAGTACGACATCGACAGCGCCTTTTTGGAGATCGTCGATGGTGTCAGCCCGGGCCGTCGGGTCCCGCTGCTCAAGAAGAAACTGACCATTGGGCGCGATCCCGAGGCCGACATCCCGCTGGAAGATCCGGATGTCTCTAGCTGGCACGCCGAGGTGGTCCGCGACTCCGGGACCTTCATCCTACGCGACACCGGCAGCCGCAACGGCGTCGAGTATAGCGGCTCCCTGATCGACGAGACGCCCCTGGTCGACGGTGACGAATTTCGCATCTGCCGCAACCGCTTTCGCTTCGTCTGGCCCCAGGGAGGAGAGGAGGACGGTGACATCCTCGGCAAGCGGGAGGTCACCGAGGTAGATCTGCAATTCCAGAGCCCCTGGCGCCGGTGGCTGCGCTTGGGTGCTGTGCTGCTGGGTCTGTTCGTGGTGCTTGGATGTATGTCTTATTTTGCCACACGCAGCAGCCTGCCGAAGGTAGTGATCGCCAAGGTTGAGCGACGTCCCCTGCGCCAGACCACCAGTTTCAGCGGCCGGCTGGTACCGCGCAGCGAGGTGCGGGTGTTCGCGTCCGTGTCGGCGCGGGTCGTCAAGGTGCTGGCCAAGGAAGGGCAGGCGGTCAAGAAGGGCGATCCGATCGTCGAGCTCGATCCGGAGATGCTCGCCATGGCCTTTCAAAAGGCCAAGGCCGAGCTAGCCGCGAGCCACGCCGCGGTGCGGGCCGCCGACGCGGGGATGCGAACCTCGGACCGCAAGGTGCGCGAGGATCGCGCCCTGGCGCGCAAGGGGATCCTGTCACGGGCCGAGGTTGACGCCAGCGCCTCGGCGCAAAACGCCCGGCGCTCGGACTACACCAACGCCCTGGCCCAGCTGCGCATGGCAGAGACCCGCCTCGCCCAGGCCAAGCGTGATCACAAGGACACGGTGGTGCGATCCCCCATCAAGGGTCGCGTCACGACGATCAATATTAAGGTAGGTGAGTCGCCCCACAACCTGCGCGGCATCCCGGTCGCCACGGTCGAGGATTCCTCGGAGCTGTTGGCGGAGATCTCGGCCGGCGAGGCCAAGATTGGTCTGTTGCGGACCGGTCAGCGGGCGCAAATCCGTGTCAGCGGTGCCGGCCTCGGCACCGAGTTTCCAGGCAAGGTGGTGCAGATCGCCCCCAAGGCCCAGTCCCCAACCAATCAGGCCGGCGCCACGCGGTACACCGCCAAGGTCAACTTCGATAAACGAGACAAACGCCTACGGGTCGGCATGCAGGTACAGGTTCGGATCATTACGGCCGAAAAGAAGTCGGCCCTCACCGTGCCCCTCGCCGCGGTCGCCACCGGCGGGCGCTCGAGTGGTGAGGTGGCCGAGCAGGTGGCGGTGTACGATCCGGCGACGGAGACGATTCGCTGGGTAGGGATCGAGACCGATCTCATCGCCACCCAGGACGTCGAGATCCTCTCCGGTCCTAAGGAGGGTGATTGGGTTGTCTCCGGTCCGGCGGATTTGCTGCTGACGCTCGAACAGGGAGCTCGGGTGGAGGTCGTTCAGGAGGGTGAGTAGGAGTCAGGCGGGGACCGCTCACTCGGGCAGCCGGAACAGATAGATGTGGTGGTTGAACACCAGATCCGGCTCACGCTGTTTGAGCCACGGCAGGCATTTCTCTGGACGAGCTCGGCGCCAGAGCGCGGCGTGGACCGCGACCCAGCCGGGTGTCTTGGGCCGACGGCCCCGGCTACTCAGGGCGTGACGATCCGGGACGAAATGGCGGAGCTCATAATCGGTGTAGGCGTAGTTGACGTAGTACAAGGGCTCGAGGCCACGCTCGTGGACAAAGTCGGCAAAGGCGGCCACGTCCTGGCCCCAGTCCTCACCCACGATACTGATCTCGTGTCCGTTGGCGCGGCCACCAACCAGCAGGTTGAAGTAGCTAATGTAATGGGGGTGAGCGGCGATGGTCGTGGCGACCAAGACGGCGGCCCCGGCGCCGAGCCAACGAGGGGAAACGTACGTCGCGCCCTCACACAGGCGCGCCAGGACTCTGCCGGCTAGTATACTGAGAATAGGGATGACGGGCAGCACGTGGCGGATGCCGACGTTGAGCCGCGAGGTCGCCGCGGCCAGCAAAAATAGCACCGGGAAGGCAATCAACAGCCCGATGCTGGGCGAGACGCGAAACCGGCGCTTCACCAGCCACCCCGCACCGAGCATGACGAGCACCACCAGGGGCAGCGGTGTTTTGATTAGCAGGAGCACCGGGAAATAGATCGGATTGAAGGCGTAGTAGGTGCGCCCGGCGAAGAAGGCGCCGGGTCCGTGCCCCTTGATGTGGGTTTGAACGCCAACCGAGGCGACGCCGAGCAGATAGGTGTAGGGCACCGGGATCGGCAGGTCGTCGGGTAAGAGCGAGAGGATCGTGGTCTCCTCCAGCAGTTGGCCGGCGTAGGGCTTGGTCAACCCGTTGACCGGCTCCGGGTGGGCGAGGATCTCGGCGACGGTCCAGCCGAAACGTTCAAAGCGATGGGTCGCGCCGACGGCGATCATCGAGACGACGGTTACCAGGACCAGGGCGGCGGCCAGGCGCGCATAGCGGCGTGGCCGGGAGATCCCGGCGAAGCGCCCCATGCCCCGGTGGGCCCAGACGATCCCGGCCCCGAACAGGAGTGGCACGAGCAACACGACGTTGTACTTGGTGCAGCAAGCCAGGGCCACGCCGGCTGCTAGGCCGAGCAGGGGTTTGATGCCCGGACGAGTGAGGTAGCGGAGGCCCTCACCCAGGGCCACGGTCATGGCGAGGGCCGCGGGAATGTCGGTCGTGATCAGGTGACCGTGGGCGATGATGGTGGGGTTGAGGCAGATCGCGGCCAGGGCGGTCACCGCGGTTGGCCAGCCAAAAAACGCTTGGCAAAACGAATAGACGTAGACGGCCAGCAGCAGAGCGAAGAGGATGGCGATCCACCGGCTGGCGATGATCTGAGCGCGGGCTCGACCGTAATCCGCCGCCAGGTAGGCCTTGTTGACCTTCTCGACCTCGCCCCGGATCCAGCTCGGCTCGGCCCGGAAATCGTACGGCTCCGCGGTCAACGCCACCGGCAGGGTCTCCAGGGCGTTGACCAGGGGCGGATGGGCGTAGCTCAGACGGCTGTCGCCGGTCCACCAGTAGCTCAGACCGCGCACCAGGTGCAGGGGCTCATCGGCGGTGGGCGAGGATGTATAGGCGCTGGAGATCAACAGCGCGGCAAAGAGGCCGAGCAGGCCGGTGACTACTGCGGGGCGTAGTACGCGACGCGCAGGGCCCTTCGACACGCGGCCGGCTGTCGCCGGCCACGGCTCAGGGCGAACGGGGGAAATGGGCACTCGTTTCTTACGTCCCTACGGAGAAGGATACACACTCGTTTGCTACGTCCCATCAGTCAACATCGGCCGGCGTCATCTCCGCGGCGATGTCGCCGAGATAACGCTCGGCCTCAGCGACCCTCACACCCGCCGCGAGCGCCACTCGAAAGAAGGCCCGTGCCTCCCGGTGCCGCCCGGCCCGCAGATCGATTCCACCGAGGGCAAAACCAATCTTCCCGTCCCCCGGACGAAACGCTAACGCCCGCGCCAGAAAATACCGGGCCCGATCGTCGCGCCCCGCTTCGAGCGCTGCCCAACCGGCGTTGGCAAACAGCTCAAAATCCGCGGCTTCAATCTTCACCGCCGCCTCGTAGTGAAACAACGCCCGCACCGGATCGCGCCGCGCCCGGGCGATCCTCGCCAGCAACCGGTGGGCGCGCCCCTCATAGGCCCGGGACTTGGCGGCGTGCTCGAGGAGCGGTTGGGCGGCCTCGGGTCGAGCCTGTAGAAAACGGAGCTTGCCGCGCCGAAAGCTGGCCTCGGCATCCCCGGGCACCAGGGCGAGGACCCGCCCCCACAACTCCACGGCGCCGTCGATGTCGCCGCCACGATCGCTGGCGCGCGCCAGGGCACGAAACACCATTGGCTCGTCGCTGCCGGCAGCCGCCGCCGCCGCGAAGTGGGTAAGGCTCGCTTCCCGATCCCCGAGGGAACGAACCGCACGGCCGAGACGGGCGTGGCCCTCGGCGACCCGATGACCAGCGGCCACCGCCCGCTCGAGGTGCGGCACCGCCGCGGCCACCTCTTTCTCGCCGAGCAACACCAGCGCCGCACCATAACTCGCTCGACCGTCACCCGGCCGATGCGCGAGGGCGGCCAGGTAGTGTTCGAGGGCTTGCTCAGCATCCCCGCGCAGCCCTGCCGCCTCGGCGATCACCACCCGGGCCGCGTAGGAATCCCGCCCCATGCGGATCGCCGGTCCGTAGTGAGAGGCAGCCACCGGGATGTTGCCGAGCTCGACGTAGGCCTGGGCGAGGAGCAGCCGTGCATCGGCGGCGTGGGCCTCCTGGCCGAGGGCGCGCTTGAGCGCCGCGAGGCCGATGGCGGTCTCCCCGGCCGCGAGCGCCGCCCGGCCGAGGTTGAAGTCGAGATCCTCTGCCCTGGCCCCCTTGCGCCGCGCCTCGGCCAGGATGACGACGGCGTGGGCGGGATCACTGATGACATGGTGACGGCCGACGTAGAGCAGCACCTCGGCGGTCGTGCGGCCGAACTCCCGGGCTGCCTCTAAATGGGACACAGCCCTACCATCATCACCCGCCTGCCGGGCGAGCGCGCCGATCTCGAAATGGGCGTCCCCCGCCCGGTGGTCGGCTGCCACCGCGATCTCGAGATACCGCCGCGCCGGCTCCGCCTGTCCGCCGAGGGAGAACAGCATGCCGAGCAGGAAGCTCGCCTCGCCATGGTTGGGGCGCATGGTGACCGCCCTCTCGAGGTGCTCGACGGCGGCCGCGGCGTCGCGACCGCTGGCCAACCGCCCGAGCAACAACCGTGCTTCAAAGCTGTCTCGCCCACTGGCGATGGCGGCCTCGAACAGACCGGCGGCGGCCGTCTCCCGGCGCTTACGCAGGGCGATCAGGGCGAGCAAGTGGGAAGCCTCGCCAACCTCCTCCTCCTGGAGGATAGCCTGCCGCAAACGCTTTTCAGCGCCGCGCAGATCCCCCTGCTCAAAGAAGGCACGTCCGGCCAAGAACAGGGCTGGGCCATGGTTCGAGTCGATCCTCAGACAACGGCCAAGCCAATCCAACGCATCCCCCCAGGCCAACCCGGCGGCGGCACGCTCGGCGTGGGCGCAGCAACGCTCGAGCTCGGTGGCCATGGCGCGCACGAACAGGTGGGGGATCAGATCCCGGGCCGATCCCCCGACCGGCACGCTCCCCTCACCGAGTACCACCGGCTCGGGCGCTGGCGGGGCATCGGTCGGCGTCGGTGACGCCGCGCGCCTCAGCTCGACCAAGGTCACCTCGATCTCCGGTGCGCCTACCTCGGCGCGCAGGGTCACGACATAGGCGACCTCTGCGAGGGCGGCGAGGCCGAGCAAACAACCGGCCGGCTCGCACTCCCGCAGGCTCTCGATCGCTTCACCGGCCGCCACCCGCACCGCGCGGGCGGTACGAACCTCGAAGACCCCGGTACGCCTGAGCGCCTGTTCGACGCTGGTGGTGAGCGCCGCCGCGTAGCGATCCGCACGAACCCGTGCGCGGGCGGCGTCCCGGGCGGCGCGCTCCGCCTCCCGTCGTGCCGCGGCCATGGCTTGGGCCTGCTCCCGAGCGGACTCGTAGGCGGCCTGGGCCTCGCGAAAGGCTGCCCAGGCGGTCTCGTCGCCACCCGCCGAGTCCGGTGCAACGGGCACGACCGGCTCGACCGGCTCCGGCGGCAGCGGCGCGCTCTCCTCCGGAGTTGCTGGCGCCGGCAGGTCGATCACCGCCACGATCGGCACAGGCGCGGCCCCGAGGGCAAAGGCGGCGAGGATGGCGAGGGCGGCAGGCATCGAATCGGTTCACCTATAACGTGCGCCAACCAGCGACAAATGTCACCGCTTTGCCGCGCCAGCTACGTCCCGCTATAGACGCAGGACCGTGGCGACCCCTTCACTCCGCGGCGGACTGCTGCCCGCCGGTTGCTGCCTCCTCTCCCTCGGGCTCAGCGCGGCCTGCAGTGGACCCGACCCCGCGGCGCGCCTCGAGGTGGCCCCGGGGATCACGGGTGTGCTCGCCGGCAGCAGTTATGCCTACGTGATGCACGGCGGCCCGCACGGCGGCCCGCACGGTGGCGACCGGGTCGCGCTGATCGACGCGGGCAGCGACCCCACCGGCGCCGCGCTCCTCGATGAGCTGGCGCGCCGGGGGCTCGAGGTCCGGCAGGTGGAGGCGATCCTGGTGACCCACGGCCATCGCAACCACTGGGCGGCGGCGGCGCTCTTTTCCGAGGCCACCGTTTATGCGGCCGATGCCGCCCACCGCATGATCCGGGGTGACCGCCGGGTGGAGGGCTTCGGCCCGTGGCTCGAAGCACACCTCGCACCGGCGCCGCCGATCCACCAGCGCCTCCGCTCGCTGCTGCCCCGCACCCTGCTCGAGGTGGCGGGCCGCGACGTCGACGTCTTCGCGCTGCCCGGTCACACGCGCGGCTCACTCGCCTTTCTCGTCGATGGCGTATTGTTCACTGGCGACAGCCTACGGATCACCGAGGACGGCCTCGACGCCGCCCCGGCCTCCACCTCGGGCGACCGCGACATCAACCGGCGCGCCCTGCACCGGCTCGAGGCGGTGCCGTTCACCATCATCGCCGACGGACACCGCGGCGTGGCCCACGATGGCGCCCAGCGTTTCGCGCGCTGGCTGGCTGCCCAACGCTGATTCCTTTTGCCTCTCGCGGATCCGTCTGCTATCGGCTCCTCTCCTCGCCACCCCGCCGGGCGGCATCCATTGGAAAGGGGAGTCATGGCCAGGAAGAAGAGACTACTCGGGCCGTTTGCGACCTCGCCCCTCGAGGACCACAGCCCCGAGACCCGCCCCAAGGAGATGATCACCTTCCCGGGTTGCGCCTACCCGACCGTCGGCGTGGAGCTCGAGCTCTCGCTGGTCGATCCGGAGACCGGCAAGCTGGTGCCCCGCGCCAGCGAGATCATCGACGCGGTCGAGGACGCGGTTCACTTCAAGGGTGAGCTCTTCCAGACCATCATCGAGATCAACACCGGCGTCTGCAACACGGTCGCCGAGATACGCGCCGACCTCGAGAGCCGCCTGACCAAGCTGCGCGAGGTCTGCGATCCGCTCGGCATCGACATCATGTGCGTCGGCACCCACCCCTCCGCCGACTATCGGGAGCTCCCGATCACCGCCCGCGAGCGCTACGAGCGCCTGGTCGGGAACATGCGCTGGCCGGCGCGCCGCCTGTTGATCTGCGGCGTGCACGTGCACGTCGGCGTGGAGAGCGGCGAGCACGTGGTGGCGTTGCTCGACTCGATGACCGTCTTCATCCCGCACCTCTTGGCCCTCTCCGCCTCGAGCCCATTCTGGATGGGGGAGGATACCGGCCTGGCCTCGACCCGCATCAAGATCTTCGAGGGCTTGCCCACCGCCGGTCTGCCGCCCGAGGTCACCAACTGGCGCGAGTTCGCAGCGCTCATCCGCACCTTGATGGCGGCCGGCTCGATCGAGTCGATCCGCGAGATCTGGTGGGACATCCGACCGCACCCCGGTTTCGGCACCCTGGAGATCCGCATCTGCGACGGGATCAACACCCTGAACGAAATCTGCGCCCTGACCGCCTTTGTCCAGTGCCTCATCGCCTACCTCCAGGAGCTCTATAACTACGGCGAGCCGTTGCCGCGCCTGCGCAACTGGACCCTGCGGGAAAACAAGTGGCGGGCCTGCCGCTACGGTATCGACGCGCAGTTGATCCGCAACGAACGGGGCACCCAGTCCAACCTGCGCGATCACATCAATGAATGGCTCGAGGCGGTGACCCCAACGGCGCGCAAGCTCGGCTGTGAGCGGGAGCTTCTCCAGGTAAACGACATCTTCGACCACGGCCCGAGCTACGCTCGGCAACGCGCCCTGGTGGCGGAGACCGACTCCTTTCAGGAGCTCGTCGCCGCCTTGGTCGAGGAATTTCGCACCGACACGCCGCTCGTCGTCGGGTAGCCGGCCCGTCCCTAACGCCTGGCGCCGGCCCGCGGCCGCACCGCGATCACCGTCGGGATCCCATGGGGCAGCCGACCACCCTGCAGCCCGGTGTTGTGCTGGCCGTAGAAGGTGAAGCTCAGCCGCGGGGTGTTGACCGCGAGCTGCGACTCGAGGCCGCCATCCAGATTCATGGCGCGCACGATGCCGAGGTCCTGGCGAGTGAGCCAGCCGGCGAGATCCGCGAGGATCACCGCGCCCTCGGTGACCATCACTAGGATTCGACCGTGGGTGTCCTCAGCGACCACCGTCCGGCAGGCGCTCTTGGTTGAACGTCGCACCCGGGCCCGGCCGGAGTCATCCACCAACATCATTGACTGGATCGCCTGGCGGTAGCGCTTCTCCACGCTGCCGTCGGCCTGGGAGAGATCGACGATGCGCGCCCAGGCGGCACCATCCACCGGGCCGCTGAGCAGCAGCGCCTGCCAGGCGGCGTGTAGGTGGGGTACGATCCATTCGCCGTCCCGTTTGAGCCAGCCGAGGTGGGCTAGGTTCTCGTCATACTGACCGGCGTTGAAGACCACCGGCGCGTGTAGCCGCTCGGCCCAATCGCTGATCGTAATCGGTGCGTCGAGTCCCTCGCTGGCAAAATGGTACGGCGCCAGCTCCACCTTGCCGTCGAAACGCAACGCCAGCACGCGCGGGGAACCGGTGGTGACGATGTCGGAGGCGTCGAGGTAGAGCACCTCCGCGGAGATCGATGGCAGCTCCTGGGGGTGGCCATCGTTCGGCGGCAGCTGCGGGCGTTGGGCGATGAGCCACCAGCCCACGGTGAGCACGCTGACCGCGATGAAAACTATAACGACGCGTTTGGTGATGGAGCAACGCTAGCGGCTCCCCTGGCCGGAGGCAAAGAAATTGCTGCGCGCTTCGACGGGGCACAGCGCGACCCTTCGACTCGCTGCGCTCGCTCAGGGCGAACGGAATTGGAACGGAATTGGAACGGAATTGGAACGGAATTGGAACGGAATTGGAACGGAATTGGAACGG
>JAUUZB010000506.1 GCA_030590185.1 Deltaproteobacteria bacterium | reverse complement strand
TCGAGCTCAACGCCCTCGCTAATGAGACGGGTGATCATCTCGAAGCCGAGGGTCTGCCCGCCTTCGATGGTCAAGCCGTTGTCCGAGCCTTGGCAGCTGAACGCCAGGGCGCCGGCCGCGATCGCCTCGCGAAAGCGCAGGTAGCAGGGATCGCCGCGCTCCTGGGGCTGGCGCGGACAGGGGCTGAGCTCTGCGCCGAGGGCTAGCAAACGCTCCACCACCGGCGCCTCGGCTTGGGGCGGAATGAAAACGTCGAGGGGTCGTCCCGCCGCCCGCGCCACTACGGCCGCGGCCAGGGCGGCATTGCCGCAGCTCGCGATCGCGAGTCGTGGTGCGTCGCTCCCCGCGGTTGTCCCCCGCAGGGTATCGACCACCGCCAGGAAGATCGCGATCCCCATCAGGTGTCGCGCCTTGTGGGAACCGGAGACGTTGCGGGTCTCATCCTTGACCCAGAGGTTGCGTAACCCGAGCTCTCCGCCCAGGGACCGTTGTTGCGCAAACGGAGTGCGCACGAAGCCGCGGCCATCCACGGCGGTGACGGCTCGGTCGAGCTCCTCGACCAACGCCACCCACGCGGAGTCGCTCAGTCCACCGGACCGCGCCCATTGATAGGTGAACAGTAGCTCGCGAAAAGCGAGGAACGGGTTAGGGTGGTCGTCCCGTGGAAACTCGAGCGCCGCCAGATCGAGCTGGCGCACCATCACGTGGTCCGTGTCGTCGCCGCCGGCCGCCGGACAACGGAACGGGTAGACCGTGTCGGCCGGTGGCTCCGCGCCGCAACCGGCGCAGATCAACCGGAAGCCCGCGGTTCTCACTTGCCCAGCTCGACCCCGGTCTCTTGGTTGAACTTCTGGATCATCTCGTCCCAGGCCGGGATCAGGTTGCGCAGCTCGAGCCAATACTCCGGCTGGCGGCGCTCCTCGAATTGCTCGAGGGTCACGCCCTGCTGTTCGACCCAGGTGTAATAGCCGAGGTTGAAGATACGGTCCCGGTCGACGTGGGTGAGCTCGCTCATGTTGTCGGTGCCGGTGCCGAGCAGGAAGCGCGCAAAGGTCTCGCCGGCGTTGACCTGATCAAAGGAGCCGCCGAAATTTTCCGCCAGGTAGCTGTCTCGCTCGGTGTTGTACATGGCGGCGCTGTCGGTGGCGACGGTGATCATGGCGTCGTCGGGGCCGAGATCGAGGTACTTGGCGGTTTTGATCGCCCCGATGACGTTGCAAATGCTCGAGAACCCCAACAGAGACAGCTCATCCACAAGCTCCGGCGACAGCCCGCGCCGTTTGGTCAGGTAGTCGCGGCCGGTATCGCTGTTGAATAGGAGATCCAGGCTGTCGGTGTCCTGGTCGGAGACGGCCACCACAAAGTCGCTGTTCATCACGTTGTGGATCAACGGTACGTGCTTGTCGCCGATCCCCTGGATGTTGTGACCGCCGAAGCCGTTGTTGAGGAGGGTCGGGCACTCGAGCGCCTCCGCCGCAACGATGGCGGCGCCGTACTTCTCTTTGAGATAGTCGCCGGTGGCAATCGTTCCGGCCGAGCCCGTGGCAGACACGAAGCCGCGCAGGCTGAGCGCGGGGTTCTCCTGCCGGACGGTCTCGAATACGTGCTCGAGGGCGCGACCGGTGCAGAGATAGTGGATCAGGGTATTCCCGAACTCACAGAACTGATTGAAGATGACGTTATCTTCCTCGAGGGCGAGCTCGTTGCACTTGTCGTAGATCTCCTTGACGTTGCTCTCGCATCCCGGGGTGCGGAAGATGTCGCCCTTGTCCTTGACCCAGCGCTCGAGCCAGCTGAAACGCTCCTGGCTCATCTCCTCCGGTAGGATGGCCACGCCGCGGCAGGCCATGATGCGGGAGATAGCCACGCCGCCACGGCAGTAGTTGCCCGTGGAGGGCCAGATGGCGCGGTGGCGGGTGGGATCGTACTGGCCGGTGATCACCCGGGGGGCGAGGCAGCCATAGGCGGCCAATACCTTGTGACACTCGATCATCGGAAAAAAGGCCCCGAGGGCGACGATAATCGGCGACCGCACTCCGGTGAGTGCCTCCGGGAGCACGACGTAGGGCGGCACCTCGGCACGGGAGCGGCGGTCACGGGCGTTGTACCAATGAACCCGGAAGAGGTTGGCCGGATCCGGCGCATCCGGGTCGACCGATTTCAGGTGGTCCCAGATTTTCTCCGGGATCGTCGTGGGGTCGGCGAGCTGGGAAAAGGTCGGCAGCAGAATCTTCTCGCTGCGAAACCGCTCGATGGTATTTTCGTAGACCTTGCGGTCGATGATCTCAGTTTCGAGCCCGAGGCTGATCATGATGCGCTTCCCACAGGTGAGGTGTAACGCAGGGGACATATATGTGGTGAGGGCCGGAGGGCAACCCGGGCGAGCCAGCCGGTCGGGCGAGCGAGCGAGTAACCCGTCATCGACGGGCAGGCCCCGAGACTCGGACATTGGTCCCCGCCCCATGGGGCCATATACTTCCCACCGGAAGGGGGAGCGCCCGCGTGCAAGAAGAGATCTTCGCCCCGCTCGACCTGCTGAATGCCGACGGGGAGATCGCCGAGCCCGGCTGGGCCCGCCGACCTCTTTACCGTTACAACCGCGATCAGGTGCGCGCCGGCTGGCACCGGCGCAAGGAGTGGGACTACTACTGGGCGCTGACACCCCGCTTTGGCGTCACCGTGACCGTCGCTGATCTCGGTTACGTTGGCTTGGTCACCGCCACGACCATCGACTTCGAAAAACGCCAGGAGGTCACCGAGCCGCTGACTCGCTATCTTACCAAGGGCAGCCTCGGGTTACCGGTCTCCTCACAAAGCGGCGACATCGACGTGACGGTGCCGCCCAACGTCGAGCTAAAGATTCGGCGCACCCCCGGCGGTCGGGAGATCGAGATCTCCTGGCCGAGCTTCGACCAGGACAAGGGCCTGTACGGCAAGCTCGCCCTTGGCCATCCCGCCGGGCACGAGTCGATGGTGATCGCTACGCCATTTGCCGAGGGGCGTCGCTTGTTCTTCCTCAATGAAAAGCTCACGGGGCTGCCGGTGCGCGGCAACATACGCTACGGCCGCGCCAAGTGGGCCTTCGGGGGGGAGCACGCCTTCGGTGGCCTCGATTGGGGCCGCGGCGTTTGGCCCTACCGTTGCCAATGGTACTGGGGCACCGCCGCGGGTCGGGTCGACGGGCACACCCTAGCCTTCAACGTCGGCTACGGTTTCGGCGACACCTCGGCCGCCAGCGAGAACCTGATCTTCTACGATGGCGTTGGCCACAAGCTCGACGAGATCACCTTTGAGCTCGACCCGTCCGATTTCATGAAGCCATGGCGTTTCAACTCCAACGACGAGCGGCTGGTGATGACCATGAAGCCGCTGGTGGAGCGCGCCTCCGACACCAATCTCCTCGTGGCGCGCTCGCGGCAGAACCAGATCTTCGGACGCTTCTCGGGCCGGGCGGTGTTGGATGACGGCGCCGTGATCCGTTTTGACGATCTGCTCGGCTTTGCGGAAGAGGTCCACAACCGTTGGTGAGCGGGCGCGGATCCCTGGCGTCGGAGCGCCCTTTGGGTGGGAGCTGGAAGTGAGCGCCAATAAAAAAAATTGGGTGCGCGGTCTGCCGGGGAAATGGCTGGAGGCCGCTGGGGGTTGGGCTGGTTGAGTGGTTGGGTCGTTCGTTGAGGCTTGTTCGAGCATGTGCGGGCGGTCGGGGATGCACAACCCTCGGGCGTGTTTGCGTCGGCTAGATCTCAGACTCTCCCAAGGGTCGCCCTCACCGGCGGCGAGGCGGCGCGAGCCCCCCAAGGGAGATACGGCGCCAAAGGCTCGCGGACCACGTTGGGCCCGAACGACGCCACGGGCTTTGGAGTCAAACTGCGCAATGCCCGCCGCATCAGCTCGTCAAAGCCGTCGCTGGCGCTATCCCGTACCGGCCTCGCCGTCATGATCGCTCGACGCGCTTTGCTCTCAGCGAAGCCGAGGCCGCGCAGGGCAATGAATACGTCCGCACCTGCCTCCGCTTGCCGCGGCGACACAGGTCCGCCGTAGCGGGTGCCGTCGGCGTGCTCGAACGTTAGCCCCGTCGACACACGACCCGTGATCCAAAGTGTGCCACGGTGCCCTGCCCGGTGGTGTGCGCCACATAGACAAATGAGAAGGTCCGGATCATGGTTGCCGTGCTCCGAGCGCAAGCGGATGTGGTGAAGGTCAATAAACGTCGCGCATCGACAGCCCGGTACAACACATTGGCCGTGGTCGCGTCGGATCACCTGACGCCGTATGGCAGGTGGGATGTTCTGCGTTGCCCGCTCTGGGTGGGGCGCCGTGGGGTCGCCGATGTACTGGGCGTCACACTCGGCCATCTCCAGGATATCGGTGCCGATATCGACCAGCTCACCGCTGCCCTGCTGTTGTCCGTGCCCGCAGTCGGGGCATTTGGTGATGGCGATTTGATACCCGGCTCGGCCTTCGTCCTCGGCGCCGGCCTTTGAACCGTCCTTGGAGCCCTCTAGCGCCCCACGGGCCATCATGAGCAGAGCCGTTTCGTCATCGAGACCTTCCCCGGTTTCCCGCTGGAGTTTCATCACCGCTTCCCGAAAGGTAGCCATCGTCTCC
>JAUUZB010000976.1 GCA_030590185.1 Deltaproteobacteria bacterium | reverse complement strand
GGCAGAGAATCCGATAGCCCTCGGGCAGGGAAGCCCGCCACTGGATGGTTCCACCCGGGCGCCGCAGCAAAACCCCGCGCTCCCCCACCACCGACACGATCCCAGCCGGAGTCGCCGAAACGAAACGCGCCTCCGGACTCGCCAGGGCGGTGGTCAACAGGAACAAAGCGGTCCAGGTCATGATCGTCATCCCCTCTTTCGTGCATGCCCCAAGTCTGCGGGGCGAGCAACGGCACTGACACGGATCTGGACCACGGCGCACCCCATGGCCTTGGCCCCATCGAGGCGAGTTGCTATGCCGAAATGGTGCGCCCATGCTCGTGCAACGCCACCAGCCGTGCCCGCTAACGCCGCTGGATCCGCGGCGGACGCGGGTCGAGGGAATTGCCGTGGCCGCAGCGCCCAGATACGGAGGGGGTTGAATTGTTCGCGGTGATCGCAACGGCCGCAACGGCAGCGGCGGTTCTGTTCGTGGCCGGGGCTGGTCCCTGCCGCTGGCTCCTACCGCGCCGACTCCTAGGCTACTGGCCTTTTCTCGCCCTGCCGGTCGGCTTTGCGACCCTGGCGGTCACCGCCGACCTCCTGGTGCTCGTCATACCCGTGTCGCGATTCGCCTGGCCCTTGCTGATCCTGCTGGCGCTGCTGGCAATCGCGAGTCGTTGGCGGGGTCGAGGGGAACGCCCCTGGCGGCTGGGCGGGTCGCTGCTGGTGGTGGGCTCTGCCCTGGCGGCCGCGTGCCTGGCGTTGCTGCCGGCCTTCATCGAGGGCCGCCCCGGCACCTTCACGATCAGCAATCACGACTTCTTCACCTACGACGTGATCGCAGAACGCCTGCGGCTGCGCGCCTACACCGACATCAACTGGCCGATCCCGCAACGCTTCGATCAAATCCTGGAGCGGTTCTTCTCCCTCTACGTCTTCCGCAGCTGGCGAGTTGGCCTGGTCAACGTCAACGCCATCGTCGCCTCCCTCGCGAACCTGCCGGCTCACCGGGTCTTTGGCAGCACAATTGCCGCGGGCTACGCGGCCTGGCCGCTGGTCCTCGCCTTCTGGTCCGCGCTGGCCGGCCGCGCCACCCAACGAGCGGCGTGGGCCGCTCCCCTGGCGCTCCTCCACGGCTCCGCCTTCTATCTGGTATCCGAAGGCTTCAACGCCCAACTGGTGGCGCTGTCCCTGACCGTGCTGTTTGGCGCGCTGTTGCTCGATGGCCTCGGCCGCACCAAGCGCGCCCCACTCTTGCTGGCGAGCCTGGTGGCCGCCGGGTGGCTCTGCATCTTCGCGGACGCGGCGGTGTTGTTGCTCGGGGCCGGTGCCGCGGTGGCGCTCGGTCTCGCCCTGACGCGGGGCTTGCGCGACAAACGGATCTGGCGCGACGCGATCGGTTGCGCCACCTACACCGCGCTGCTGGCCTGCTGGACCATTCTCCGAAGCATTCGCGCCACGTTCGGCACCTACCGCGAGCGCGTCCAACATGGACGCCCCTTTGACGAGGGCTGGGATCCGCCGAGCCTCCTCGAGGGCCTCGCCACCCTGACCGGTAGCTCCGCCGACGCCCTCAACCCCGTCTCCGAGGCACTCACCCCGACCGCCCTCGAGCTGGGCGTGGGGGTCGCGGCCGCGCTCGTGTTGCTGGCGCTCGGTGGCTGGGCTTTGGGCCGGGAGGGCCGATGGGTGGCCGGCATGTCACTGGCCATGGGAATTGGACTGGCGCTGGCGCTACAGGTCGTGACCGGCGTCGGCTACCTGGTTGGCAAGAGCCTGTTGTCTGCCTCCTGTTTCACCGCCCTGTTTCTCGCCGGCCTACCCCACCTGCGTGGGGCGGAGCTGGGGCGAACCGCCCGATGGCTGGCGCGGGGCGGGGCCACGGCCGGGATCATCGCCTTGGCCGCGCTCGCCGCCGTGGGCCAGGTGCGGCGGGCGGAGCGGCCGGTCGGGGTGACGGCCGAGCACGAGCAGCTCGCGTCGATCGCGGCACGCCTGCCCGAGACGGTGCAGTGGCTGTTGCTCGGCAACGGCAACCGGCCGCGGGATGTGGTGCACGAGCACGCTCTGGTGTACCTCTTCACCCAAGTCGGGCGGCCGCTCCGCTTCCACCCCAACGCGCTGAGCTATCTGGCGCGGGTCGGTAAAAAGCTCGACCTCGGTCTCCTCGATCCCGGGCGGCCGACCTTTGCCATCGAGCTCAAGGACCGAATGGCGATCAGCGAGGGACCGGTGGCCTGGGAGAGCGAGCACTTTCGGATCCGCCGCCTGGCACCAACCGCCACCTTTGGGCGCTGGGAGTTTGGCGACGGTTGGTACGACCCGGAGTCGGACGGGCAGGAGGTGTTTCGTTGGATCGAAGGCGAAGCCGAGCTCCAAAGCATCGCCAGGGCAGCAGCACCCTTCGCCCGCTTCGCCCTCGATGTTCGACTCGCCGAGCCGGGGAACGAGCAGCTCGTGGAGATCCTGGCCGATGAGCAGCCGGTAGCCCTGGTCCCGGTCACCCAAGCCTGGATGCGGGTTGAGACCCGACCGTGGTTGGCCCGACCGGTCAACACCCTGACCATCCGCGTCTGGGGCGATCCCTACGCCGCCGACGGGCGGCCCCTGTCCGCGGCGGTACGACGCCTGGAGTTGATCCCAACCTGGACGCCTCCCTTTGCCCGCCTCGGCGCTTGGGAGCCGGGTCCGGGCCTCGGCAGGCTGAACGGGCCGGCGACCCTCCGCTTGTGGGGACCGCCCCAGCTCACCTCCGAGCGGGGCATGCCGTGCGCGCAGGTAACCGTTGACGCGCCCGGGGTCGACGTCTCCGTGGCTGGCTCGGCGGGCGATCGCTTCCTGCTGACCGGCCAGACCGACATCCGGCTCGTGCCGCAGCGACCGGACGTCGAGGTGCGCGACACCTTGATCCAATGGGCCGACCACTGCCCCCTACCGACGACCCTCGAGGCCTCCCGTCCCCCCGAGGCGGCCGGCCAATGCGTATTCCTCGTGACCGAGGTCGAGACCGACGGTGGCGCGCGCATCGGCGCGCTGGTCAACGGCTCGCTGGTCAGCGGCCCCGGCCGACTCGGTGCCGGGC